>JBGPHO010000282.1:0-3700 GCA_041484425.1 Gemmatimonadaceae bacterium | reverse complement strand
GGTTCGATTCCCTCCTGGCGCGCCAAGCGACCGCAAGCGCCGTTAGCTCAATTGGCAGAGCAAATGACTCTTAATCATTAGGTTGCAGGTTCGATTCCTGCACGGCGCACTATGGGCCTGACAACTGAGCCGACAGTCCGCGAAACGAAACGGCCACCGAACAGGTGGCCGTTTTCGTTGGCCGGTTCGCGACTGAACCCGTGGCGCGGGCTTGGTGGTTTGCCACGAGAGGTGTGGCTCCTCTTCGCAACCAATCTGATCAACCGGGCCGGGATGATGGTACTCCCGTTCCTGGTGCTCTACCTCACGCGCGAGCTTGGCTTTTCTCTCGCCCGTGCCGGCTCGATGCTCGCGGTCTATGGAGCCTCCGCAATCGTCTTCGGCCCGATTGGCGGACGCCTCAGCGATCGCATCGGAGCGCTGCCCGTGATGCGCGTGTCGTTGATCTCTGCGGGATGCGTGCTGCTCCTCTTTCCCTTGGCAAGGAGCTTCGCTGCCGTCGCCGCGATGACGGTGCTCTGGGCGGGATGCGCCGAGATGTTTCGCCCCGCCAGCCTGGCCGCCATCACGCACGTCGTCGCGCCGGGAGAGCGGCGGCAGGCATTTGCGCTCAACCGGCTCGCGATAAATCTCGGTATGAGCATCGGTCCGGCACTGGGCGGATTCCTCGCCACAGTGTCGTTCCGCGCTATGTTCGCGGTCGATGCGGTGACGACTCTGATTGCGGGCGCGGTGCTCGCGCTCACGCCCTGGCGTGCGTTCAGCGGCGTGAATTCCGAGGCCGCCAATCGTGACGGTGAGCACGTCGGGCCGGCCACCATCCTCCACGACACGCTGTTCCTGGTTTTCCTGGGCGGGGTGTTTCTGGTGGGCATCGTGTTCTTCCAGCACGAGTCGGCCCTTCCGCTCTACCTCGTGCAGTACCTGCACCTCTCGCCGGCGTTCTATGGGATGCTGTTCACCATCAACACGCTGCTGATAGTTGCGCTCGAGGTCCCGATCGTCACCGCGACCGCGCACTGGCCAAATACTCGGTCGCTCATACTCGGGTGCATGCTGTTCGCGATCGGGTTCGGCTCTCTGGGCGTGATCGCTTCGCCGGGCGGAGTCATTGCTACCGTCGTCGTCTGGACGTTTGGCGAGATGCTGCTCTTTCCCGCCATGTCCGCGCACATGGCCGAGATCGCGCCGGAGAACCGGCGTGGAGCGTACATGGGCGCCTACAGCATGTCGCTCAGCCTTGCCCTCACCGTCGGTCCGTGGATGGGAACTCAGCTCCTCGCGGTGCTCGGGCCGGTCAAGGTGTGGTTCGTCATGTTCGCGCTGGGGGCGCTGGCCGCTTTGCTGATGGTGTTCTCCGTGCCTCGGCGCCGCCCGTTCCGCGTTGCAGTCGCCGCTGAATCTTAGCGACGATCATCTCGATCGCGACCGCGTTGTGTCCGCCGCGCGGGACGATCACGTCCGCGTAGCGCTTGCTCGGCTCGACGAACTCGCAGTGCATCGGCTGCACGGTTGAGAGGTACTGCTCGATGATTTCGTCGAGCGGCCTGCCGCGAACATGGGTGTCGCGCTCGATGCGGCGGATGAGCCGGATGTCGGCATCAGCGTCCACGAACACCTTTACCTCGCAGAGCTCGCGCACCCTGGGGTCGACGAAGAGGAGAATCCCGTCGATGACCACGACGTCCGCTGGCTCAACGCGCGTGGGCGAGTCGCGGCGCAAATGCGTGACGAAATCGTACTCCGGCTTCTCGATCGCTCGCCGTTTGCTTAGTGCTTCGAGGTGCGCGCACAGCAGATCATAGTCGAAAGCGTCGGGATGATCCCAGTTGAGTTTCTTCCGCTCGTCGAGCGAGATGTCGGGAAAGTTCCTGTAGTACGCGTCCATGTCGATGAACGCGACCGACGAAGTGCTTAGGAGCTCGGCGACGTTCCTCGCCACTGTAGACTTGCCCGACCCCGAGCCGCCGGCGATCCCGATTATCAGAGGTTTGAGCATTCTGATCCAAACCTACGATGGCGGTGTATGGAATGCATTATGCCCCCGTTGGAAATGGACTTGAACCGCTGCGATCAGCAGGCCTTATCATGAAAATCCGAACGATAGCCCTCTCACTTTTGCTTCTTGGCGCCAGCGCCTGTAAGACTTTCTCACGCGGCTCGGGCGACACAGAACCGAGCCAGCCGACCGTGATCCAGGTGGACAATCAGGGTTTTCTGGACATGAACGTGTTCGCCGTGCGCAGTTCGCAACGGGTGCGTCTGGGGACCGCTCCCGGGAACAACAAGACCAACTTTACCGTACCGCGCAGCCTGGTCAGTGGTCTCACCCCGCTTCGCTTCGTCGCCGACCCGATTGGCGGCAACCGCGCCTCGGTCAGTCAGGAGATTACGGTGGCGCCTGGTGACACCGTCGTCCTGACGATTCCGCCGATCTGAAGCCTGGCGCCGGCCGTCAGATGATCGCGCCCGGCGCGGCCAGCACAGACAGTGCGCGGGGCACGCATTTCAGCTCCACGGTTTTTGCGCCCGCCCGGCGCAGCTCGCCATCCATTTCCATCGCAGGACTGGTAGCAAAGGTGAGAGCGAGCTGCTCGACGCCGACGGCTGACACGGACGGCATCCCGATGTGGGTGCCGCGCATCGCTCCGACGAAAAGCTTCACACGCTCAACGACGTTGCTGTCGCTGAAAAAGCACGCGTCGAGCTTTCCGTCGAGGACGGACGCGTTCGGAGCAATCTTGAACGCGCCGCCGAGTGAGCGCCCATTCGAAACGGTGACCATTAGCATGCGTCCGCGTTTCACACCGGGAGCGCCGCTCGCCGAAACTTCCATTCCGAGGTAGCTGAACAACTGCCCCAATGCGGAATAGATGTAAACCGCATCGCCCTTGAGAAAGCGTACGCGATTGCTCGCCTCGAGCACGGAGGGAGCGAAGCCAAAACCGCAGCTGTTCAGGAAGTGGTAACCGTCGGCAAGGCCCACATCGATTGGTGTCGACTCTCCGCGCGCAACGAGGTCGGCAACCTGCGCTGGCGTGTAGCCGGCGACGCCGAGCGTCTTCGCGAAATCATTACCGGTCCCGGTGGGGACGACGGCGAGCCGACACGGAGCACTGGACCGCAGAATCGCGTTTGCGATCCGTCCGCAGGTGCCATCGCCCCCGACCGCGACAATCGTCGTCGCACCGGCGCGGATTGCCCGTGCCGTGAGCTGCTCTTCATCGCCCGGCGCAGAGGTCTGCTCGAATTGTTCGAATCCGCGCCGTCCGGCCTCTTCTCGGACCTGCCCGAGTATTCCTGATGATGCGCCGCGCCCCGCTGCCGGGTTCGCGATAACCCACACACGATCGGTCAACCGGAGACTGCCGAAGAATCCATCCTACGTGCAACACCCGTTACTGCAATCGATCCACCCGCCTTGCATTCCCCATCCCTCCCATGCAATTGCGACCAAGTGATCGATAGCCGCGAGGAAGGATTGGAAAGAAAGAACCGAAGCCGCATTTGTAGTTGTTGCTGCTGAGGCGATTTTGTCTGAGCACTTGCCGCCGTGCTGGTGCTCCGCAAAATCCGCTTCGGATGCCTTCGCCTCTCCGGCAACCCTGCGGTAGCATAGCTTGAGTTCCTTTGGCTTGGCCGCCAGCACCCGATCACCTTTGATCGGGACTTCCAGAAGCGTCCATCGGGCCTTCTTCGT
>JBGPHO010000281.1:0-3711 GCA_041484425.1 Gemmatimonadaceae bacterium | reverse complement strand
CTTCAGCGTCGATGGCCTCCAGAAAAAAGCGGCGATCTTCGACCCGCAGAAGCTGGAATGGATGAATGGACAGCATCTCTCGATGATTCCACTCGAGGAGCTGGAGCCGCGCGTCACCCCGGCAATCGTGACGGCCCGCCTTGCCACCGAGGAGGAACTGGTCGAAAGGCGCGATTGGTATTTGCGGCTGCTCGATCTGCTCCGCGTTCGCTCGCGCACGATCGACGACATCGTGCGGCAGGCCGGCCCCTATTTCCTCGATGACATCGAGTACGATCCGGTCGCCGTCGCCAAGAACTGGAAAGATCCGCCCGAGGCTGCGGCCCTGTTGCGCGCAACGCGGGATGCTCTCGCCAACTCGCCGGACTGGCAGACGGAGCCCCTGGAGATCGCTCTGCGAACTCTGGCGGAGTCGCGCGGAATCACAGCGGGAAAGGTCTTTCAGCCGCTCAGGGTGGCCTTAACTGGCCTTCCGGTGAGTCCGGGCATCTTCGAGATGCTGATTCAGATGGGCCGCGACCTCTCCCTAAAACGGATCGACAAAGCCTTGACGGTGCTGAGCGGGTGACAACTCCTGTGGCACCCAACCAAACTGTTGACCAGGTACGGTTTCGTACACAGATTACGGTTTGACGCGAGCCCCGGACCCGCGGCCCCGCCTCGCCCTTTCAAGGACCGTAAGATGGCCGAGCAGTTAACAAAGCTTGAGAGCTCGGTATATCACTACCTTCTCGACTTCACGGCCGAGAACACCTACCAGCCCAGCATTCGGGACATCGGCAAGCAGTTCAAGATCAAGTCGACCAAGACCGTCTCCGACCTGCTCCAGTCACTCGCAAAAAAGGGATACATCGAGAGAGACCCCGCCAGATCGCGTGGCGTGAATCTCCTCGGCTTCGGCGCCGCGCTTCGCACGCAGCCCGTGCCGTTCTACGGGAGGATCCACGCCGGTGAGCCGGCGCTCCTCCCCGAGCACAGACAGGGATTCATCACCGTCGATCGCCGCTTCGTGCCTTCCGACGAAGTGTTCTTTCTCAAGGTCAAAGGTGACAGCATGGTCGGCCGCTGCATCAACGACGGCGACTACGTGATGGTCAACCCGAAGCAGGATCCCCGCGAACAGGACATCGTTGCGGCCCGTCTTGGAGAGGACGCAACCGTGAAGACGTACACGCGTCGCGGCGGCTCGGTAGTTCTCGAAGCGGCCAATCCGGCGGAGCGGGATATCTCGGTACAGCCTGGCATGGACTTCGGAATCCTCGGCGTCATCTGCGGGGTCTTCCGGCCCGGCTTCGACGCCAACCAGGGCAGCACGTCCATGCAGTCGTAGCAGGACCGAAATCAACGACTTGAGCGGTCGGCCTCGCAGGCCGGCCGTTTTTTCGTTAAGGTGGGATACCAATCTGAGGTGCAACGATGGCTGAACAGAAAACCGACCCCTCGGGCATGCCCATTCCCGCACTCAAGCAGCTGACTCCGGTGCTGATTGTGGAGGCAGTTGAGCCGTGCCTGAAGTTCTGGACTGATCGCCTCGGGTTCGAGGTGACGAACCAGGTACCTGGCCCCGACGGCAAGCTCATATTCGCGAGCGTCCAGAAGGCAGGCATCGAGATCATGTACCAGACTCGCGCGAGTGTGATCAGCGAGCAGCCGGGTTCGGCCGGAGAATTGATGGGACACTCTGTCGCTCTCTTCATCACAGTCGGGGATCTCGACACGGTGGCAAAGGCGCTCGAGGGCGCGCCCGTGGTGAAGCCTCGCCATGAAACGTTCTACGGAAGCACGGAGATATACGTTCGCGAGCCGGGCGGGAATACCGTGGGGTTCGCGCAGTTCTCTTAACTGGGAGCCGGGACCTGAAGCTGGCTCCGCTAACAAGAGCAAAAGAACGGGCGGGAGGCGCCAGGTTCTTTTTGCAGTTCTTTTTGGTTCGCTGTCCCGCGGGCTACTTGACGCCTACTGTCGCTGATCCCCGGAGCCGTCCTTCGACGACGAGGACCCGGCGAGCGCGGCTGCCCGCTCGCGCTCCTTTCGTTCTCGAATGCTGCGAACGGCCTTCATGAAGTCCGCGTCGTTGATCGCCTGCTGCGCGTGCCAGGTGATGTCACGATTCATGGCGGCGTAAGTGCGATCGCGCTCCATCGTGGTCGGATTCCCCTGGATGTTGAGCGGCAGCATCGCGAGCACCGCCGTCGGAATGGAAAACGGACCGAGCCGGATCGCGCGCTTGTCGATACCCCACTTGTAGCCGCCCTTCTGGATGGTCCAATCGGTCGGATCGCGCCTGCCCGCCGCCGCTGCGACGGAATCGTTGTAGGGCGCAATAGCATCGGCTATGAGACTGTCAATCGTCTGCGCGACGGTCTTGGGTGGCGCGATGATCGGCGACGGCGGACTCCAGAGGCGTCCGTCGGAATAAGACGGGCGAACTCCGCGCACCGGACCGCCGCCACCAACGAGAGGACCGGTTCCGCCCTCCTCGGTCGGCTTCGTAACCGAGCGTGATGGAGCCGGAATCGTTGTGGGGACTGATGTGGGCGCCGTCACGTGAATCTCACGCGATCTCTCGGGACGCCCATCGCCTCCGCTCTTGCCCGGCGTCGGCTTCTCGCCGGGCTGCGCCAACCTCACGAATCCGACGCGCTCCTCCGGAACAGCCTGGCGCTTCGGGCTCGTTGAGAAATCGGCGTTCAGAATCAGCATCTGCATGAACGCGATCACGACCACGACGTGCACGCCGAGCGACAGGAGGAAGGAAGTGGATACCCTCCTCCTCGGCGCTTCGGGCTCGCTCGTGACGCGGCGGAAAATCATCAGGCGCGCGCCATCCCCTGTGGCTCTTCCTGACGGCGGCCCGAGCGAGCGTCGTCACCACTCTGCGCTTGCAGACGCTTGAGAACACGCCCCGCGCGGGTTGCTGCCTCACGCAGCCGGTCGGGCGACGTGATGAACGACACGCGGAAGAATCCTTCGCCACCCGGACCAAACAGGGAGCCGGGAAGCACGATCACGCCTTCGTCCTGTAGCAGGCGCTCGCCAAACACGGCGCTCGGAATGTTCTTGGGGAGGGGACACCAGATGTACATCGTTGCCTTGGGCCGGGCGACCGGAAAGCCTGCCGCCGAGAACGCCTCGACAGCCGCGTCACGCCGCTCCTTGAAGGCTGCGACGTTCGTCGGAATCCAATCAGCGCACTTGTCCAGCGCGGTTGCCGCGGCTGCCTGAACTCCCATGAAAGTCCCGGTATCGATGAACGACTTCACCTTCCCCAGCGCACCAACGAACTCCTGCTTGCCGCACGCCCACCCGCAACGCCAACCCGTCATGTTGTACGTCTTGGACATTGAGTGGAACTCGATCGCGACGTCGCGCGCGCCCTTGATCTCGAAGATGCTCGGGGGCACGTACCCATCGTACGCCAGCTCGGAATAGGCGTTGTCATACACCAGCAGGATATCGAGTTCCTTGCAACGCCGAACTATGCCCTCGAGGTACTCCGTGGGAGCGATCGCCGAAGTCGGGTTATTCGGATAGTTGAGGTAGAGGATCTTCGTCTTCTTGAGCACCTCGGCTGGAATCTTGTCGAGGTCGATCAGGAATCCATTTTCGGGCCGCAGCGGGTACTTGTAAGGCGTCGCCTCGGCCAGCAGGGTACCGCCCAGATACGAGTTGTACCCGGGCTCGGGCACGATGGAGTAATCACCCTTCGTG
>JBGPHO010000280.1:0-3725 GCA_041484425.1 Gemmatimonadaceae bacterium | reverse complement strand
CACCGCATCCGGCCCGAACAGCGTCAGCTGCAGGAAATACACGCCGATGTTCAGGGCCAGCAGCCACTGAACAGCGCGCGTCATGCGCGGAGACTCGGGTGAATCGTACAGCTCGCTCATGCAGACCTGCGGCTAAGAGACCTACATCCTAAGACCCAGGGCGCGGCCAAGGGTTCCTCCCGCGGAACCTATTCCAGAGCGAGTCTTACGATCCGCTCACACAGCTCGGGGAAGCTGATTCCCATTGCCGCCGCTCCCTGTGGTATCAGACTGAGCTCGGTCATCCCGGGCAACGTGTTTGCTTCGAGGCAGTAGAATTCGCCCTCGGTCGTGAGCCTGAAATCTATGCGGGCATATCCCCGCAGCTTGAGCGACCGAAATGCCGCCAGTGCCTGTTGCTGAACCTTCTCCGTCGCCTCGCGTGATAGCTTGGCCGGAAATTCTTCCACCGCCATGCCAGGGGTGTACTTGCACTCGTAGTCGTAGATCTCGTGCTTGGGAATGATCTCTCCAACCGGGAGCGCAACGTCACCGAGCACCCCGACTGTCAGCTCGCGCCCCGGGACGAACCGCTCGATCATCACTTCGTCATCGTACTTGCTCGCTTCCTCGATGGCGGCGGCGATGTCCCCGCGCTTCTTCACCACCGAGAGGCCCACCGTGGATCCTTCCTTCGACGGCTTGACTACGACCGGAAGCCCCAGCATTCCTTCAACCTGCTCGATCGTTACCGGCGCCATCAGCCAGTCGGCGGTTTTTACATCCGCCACGCGAAAGAGCTTCTTCGATAGATCCTTGTCCATGGCGAGGGCGCTCGCGAGGTGTCCGCTTCCCGTGTACTTCACGTGCGCCATGTCCAGCAGCGCCTGGAGCGTTCCATCTTCGCCCTGCCCGCCATGAAGGCCAAGGAAAACTACGTCCGCCGAGCGTAGCTCCCTCATCGAAGTGAGATTCGGCAGAAACGTTCCCTCCGCCACCTTTGACAGCGCCTCCAGCGATGGCGGCTTCGTTCCAACCTTTCCGGTGCTTAGCTCACGTTCCTCGCTGGCGCTGATAACCCCGCGCGCTGGATCGAGAGCGGCCACGGTGTGCCCGCGGCCCCGCAATGCCTGCACGATTCGAATTCCCGACGCGAGCGACACGTTGCGCTCCGAGGAGGTCCCACCCATGAGTACCGTAATCTTCATTCGATCGAATTCCCTTGAGGCTAGCGAGACATCATGTAATGCAGCATGTCGGATCGCGTGACGATTCCCTGGACCACCCCATTCTCCTGCACGAGAACCGCGGGGTTCGCTTTCGACAACAGCCTCACCACGCTGTCCACCGGTTGATCCGACGCTACCATCGGGAATGGTGAATCCATGATCTCGCTGACCGTCGTATCGAGCAACCTCGGATTCTCCAGGCTCTTCTGGGAAACCGACCAGTCGCTCACCGATCCGACGCAGTTCACGCCATCCATGACGGGAAGCTGTGAGACATCGTGCAAACTCATGAGACCAATTGCCTGCCGGACGGTTGCGCCCGGTGCGACGCTCACCACCGCGGGTGCAACCCCATTCTTTCTGCCGAGCACGCTGTGGAGTGCGACCTTGGGCACGTCGAGCATCTGGTTCTCGCGCATCCATTCGTCGCTGTAAAGCTTGGAGAGATAGCGCTCCCCAGTGTCGCACAAGACCGTCACCACCATTGCGTTCGGATCGTCGATCTCGCGGGCGATCTTGAGCGCCACCGATGTGATGAGTCCGGATGATCCGCCGACGAACAAGCCTTCCTCGCGCGTGAGACGCCTCGCCATCGCGAAGGATTCCTTGTCGCTCACGGTGTAGTACTCGTCGATCACGCTCATGTCGAGAGTGCCGGGAAGTTTGTCCTGCCCGATTCCCTCGATTTTGTACGGCGTCCCCTCGATCTTGTTTTTTCCCTTGCTCCGCCAGTACTCAGCCAGTATCGAGCCGACGGGGTCACCTGCAATCACTCTTACCTTCTTGCTACGCTCCTTCAGGTAGCGGCCGACGCCAGTGAGCGTCCCGCCTGTGCCTGCCGATGCCACAAAGTGCGTGATCCTGCCACTGGTCTGCTGCCACAGCTCGGGCCCGGTCGTCGCATAGTGAGCTTCAGGGTTGGCATCGTTGTAGAACTGATCCGCGAGGATGGCGTTCGGGGTTTCTTGCGCGATTCGCTTTGCCATCATCACGTAATTGTCGGGATGATCCGGCGGCACCGCGGTCGGCGTCACAATGACCTCGGCGCCGAACGCCTTGAGCAAGCGGACTTTTTCCTGAGACATTTTGTCCGGCATCGTGAAGATGCATTTGTATCCGCGCAGCGCTGCCGCGATTGCGAGGCCGACACCTGTATTCCCGCTCGTGCCTTCAACTATCGTCCCGCCCGGTTTCAGCTTGCCTTCTTTCTCCGCCCGCTCGATGATCGGCAGGCCAATTCGGTCCTTCACCGAGCCGCCCGGATTGAAGAATTCCGCCTTTGCATAAACCGGAGTACGGATTCCGCGCGTCACCTGGTTCAGCCTGATCAGCGGCGTCCACCCGATCGTCTCGAGGACGTTGTCGTAGGGCTCACGGTTGCGTTCGTGCTTCATTAACGAGTCGTTTTGCGCTTGGTCGTCGCTTTCCGCGCCAGAGGTTTGGCCGCCGCCTTGGTTGCGGAAATCGAAGCCGTGTCCGCCTTCGCCGTATCGGTCGGCTTGACGGCGTTGCTCTCGGCCGAGGAATCACGCGGGATGATTGAATCACCCGCAAGTGGTGGCGCGTCGGGATGCCTGAAGAACACCGGCAAGAGAATGGATACCGGCACCGGCTGACCCTGAGTCTTGGCGGGCTCAAATTTCAGGTCGCGCGAGCCCTTCATGGCCGCGGAATCCAGAGCCGTGAACCCCGAAGTCTCCGCAATGCGAGTCGAGTCGGCTACTATCCCTCCCTCTCGGTCAATGAAAATGCGGAGCGTGACGTTCCCCTGAACTTTCTGCGCATACAGCGCCGGAGGATAGCGGAAGGGCAGCTCCTTGTTGAGCATCACGGGGGCGACGTCCGGCTGCCTGCCAACCGTCTGAAAAGGCAGACCTGACCCGTCTCCGTTCTTGCACCCGGCAGCGATCACGAGTGCCAGGAGCATCACTGAGTTTCTCGTGCGTGGCCCCATGCTCAAGCTGATCCTCCTTCCCGCTTCGCTTCGTCGACGAGTCGAGCGAGCATCTCGAGCGCTTGGATTGGCGTCATCGCATTTGGGTTCACGTTTCTCAGTTGTTGCACGACAGGATGCGTCATCACCCCAAACAGTGCCAGCTGGTTATCCGTAGCGTCGGTCGGCACCGGCGATGCGAGTCCCGTTCGAGGCACGATCTGTTCCGCTTCGAGCAGCCTCAGCAGTTCCGTTGCCCGCTTTAGAACCGCTGGTGGAAGGCCCGCCAGTCTGCCCACTTCGATTCCATACGAGCGATCTGCGCCACCGGGTTGAAGCCGATGGAGAAAAAGTACCTGGTCTCCGACCTCCTGCACCTGAACGTTATAGTTGCGCACTGCGACTAAATTGTCCGCTAGTTGGGTGAGCTCATGATAGTGCGTCGCGAAGATCGTCTTGCACCCGACAGCGTTGTGCAGATGCTCGCTCACCGACCAGGCGATCGAAATTCCGTCGTAGGTCGATGTACCACGCCCGATCTCATCGAGCAGTACGAGGCTTCGTCGCGTCGCGGTGTGGAGAAT
>JBGPHO010000279.1:0-3729 GCA_041484425.1 Gemmatimonadaceae bacterium | reverse complement strand
CTCATCGCCCCGTGTGCCGATCATCTGGCGGAGCTCCGAGCGAAGCACGGTGTGAATTGCGGACGCGTCACCGGCCGAGGCAGTGAGGCCAGTACCGATTGCCCACACCGGCTCATAGGCGAGCATGAAATCAGCCGAGATGAGATTTGCGGTCTGCGATAATCCTTCGCGCAGCTGACGGGTGACCAGGCTCTCGGTTTCTCCCGCTTCCCGCTGCTGGATGGTTTCCCCGACGCAGAGCATAAACGCGAGCCTGGCGCGCGATGCGGCGACGCACTTCTTCGCGCACTGCGCGTCCGTCTCACCGAAGACGTGTCTCCGTTCCGAGTGTCCCACCAACACGACGCGGGCACCCGCATCAGCAGCCATCGGCGCCGAAGTCTCGCCGGTGAAAGCCCCCTTCTCGGCCCAGTGAATATTCTGAACCCCAGCCATGACATCGGTTCGCGCTGACGCGGCCGCCGCGACCGTGATCAGCGAGACCGAGGGAGGAAAGATGATGACGGTACGGTCGGTCCGCGGCGCATAGCCCGCGAGAAACGCGTCCATGAACGTTTTCGCCGCCGTCGGGCCGTTGTTCATCTTCCAGTTGGCGGCGAGAACGGGACGCTTCATTAGTCGGCCTCGTCGAGGATTTCCACGCCCGGGAGTTTCTTGCCCTCGAGGAATTCGAGCGACGCTCCGCCGCCGGTGGAAACGTGGCTCATCTTGCTCTCGAGTCCTGCCTCGGCCACCGCGGCCGCGGAATCCCCGCCGCCAACTATCGTGGTCGCGCCCTTACTTGTCGCGTTCGCCATCGCCTCAGCTATCGCGCGGGTGCCGGCGTCGAACGGTGGCGTCTCGAAGACACCCATCGGGCCGTTCCAGATGATCGTCTTGGCCGCTGCGATCGCCCGCGAATAGGACGCGGCCGATTGCGGACCGATGTCGAACATCGCCTGATCCTTCGGGATTGCGTTGCGTGGGACGGCCTTTGCCTCCTTCGCTCGCTCGAGCGAAGGAGCGACCATCGCATCGTGGGGGAGCGTGAGGCGCATGCCACCGCGAGCGAGCAGATCCTTCGCCATCACGATGCGGTCTTCTTCAACCAGCGACTTGCCCGTCTCAACACCCATTGCTCGATAAAACGTACATGCCATGGCGCCGCCGATTAGCAGCCCGTCGACTTTTGGAAGCAGCTGCTCGATGACGTCGATTTTTCCAGAGATCTTCGCTCCACCGAGTATCGCGATGAATGGGCGCTTCGGATTTGCGAGCGCGCCACCGAGGTATTCGAGCTCCTTCTCCATCAACAGCCCGGCCACCGCGGGTCGCAGATGCTCGGCGACACCGACGGTCGATGCGTGCGCCCTGTGCGCCGCGCCAAAGGCATCGTTCACGAAAAAGTCGCCGAGCTCCGCAAGCGTTCTGGCCAGCCGCTCATCGTTCTTCTCCTCGCCGCCGAGGAAGCGCGTGTTCTCGAGAAGCAGAACTTCTCCCGGCTTGAGACTCGTGCACGCCTGCTGCGCTTCGTCCGAATCGGTCGACTCGACGAAGTTCACCTTGCGGCCGATCAGCTTCTCGAGGCGCACGGCCACTGGTTGCAGCGAGTACTGGGGATCGGGTTTCCCTTTCGGCCGTCCCAGGTGTGAGAGAATTACCGGACGCGCGCCCCGCTCGAGCAACAACTTGATCGTCGGCAGCGAGGCACGAATGCGCGTATCGTCGGTGATGTTGCAATCGTCGTCGAGCGGAACGTTGAAGTCGACGCGCAGGAGGGCCCGCTTGCCCCTCACCTGCGCGTCGCTGAGATCGCGGACGGATTTCTTTTTCATGATCCGAACTCGGTCTAGAGTCGCGACCCCATGAAGCGGAGCAGGTCCACGCAGCGGGATGCGTAGCCCCACTCGTTGTCGTACCAGCCCTGCACGGTGACGAGGGTGCCGTCGATGACGTTGGTGGTCTTCGAGTCGAGAATGCAGGACGCCGGATCGCCGATGAAGTCGCTCGAAACGAGCTCCTCCTCGGTGTAGCGAAGGATTCCCAGAAGGGGACCCTCGGCCGCGGCTTTCTTGAAGGCGGCGTTCACCGATTCCTTGGTGACACCCGCCTTCTCGATCTCGACGGTGAGAATCGTGTACGACACGTCTGGTGTCGGAACGCGAATGGAGCTGCCGTCGATCTTCCCCTTCACTTCGGGGATGACAAGTGATGTTGCCTTCGCTGCTCCCGTGGTCGTCGGGATAATGGACAGCGCCGCCGCTCGAGCGCGCCGCAGATCCTTGTGCGGGAGATCGAGAATCTGTTGGTCGTTGGTGTAGCTGTGGATCGTGGTCATCGAGGCGTGACGGAAGCCGAAGTTGTCGCGAATGACCTTGACCATCGGCACCAGGCAGTTTGTGGTGCACGAGGCATTGGAGATGATCGTGTGTTTTGCCGAATCGTACTTGTCGCTGTTCACGCCCATGACGATGGTGATGTCCTCGCCCTTGGCGGGCGCGGAGATCAGCACCTTTTTGGCGCCCTGTGTGATGTGCTTGCGGGCTGCATCGGCATCGGTGAAGCGACCGGTTGATTCGAGAACGATGTCGACGCCCAGCTCCTTCCACGGGAGCGCGCCGGGATCCTTCTGGGAAAGAATCTTGATCTCGTCGCCATCGATCACGATCGAATCCTTCCTTGCCTCGACGTCACCCTGATACGTGCCGTGCACCGAGTCGTACTTGAAGAGGTGCGCCAGCGTCTTCGTGTCGGTGAGGTCATTCACCGCGACGAAGTCGAGATCCGCGACGCCTGCGTTTTTTGCCGCGCGCACGACCTGTCGGCCAATGCGTCCAAATCCGTTGATGCCTATCCTTGTTGCCATTCCGCTAACTCCGTTCGGTTAAAGCCGGTCGCCGCTTGCGTGAGCCCGGCCGAAAGTCACGTAACTGATTATCCGCGCACCCGATTCGTACAGCACCTTCGCACACGCGTTGAGCGTCGCGGCGGTCGTCACAACATCATCGACTATCACGAGGTGCGCGCCGCCAAGTCCCTCGCGTCGTCGTTCACCACTGCGAAACGAACCCGCAACGTTGTCCAGCCTTTCTTCCGGTGTCAACCTTGTCTGCGAAGTAGTCTCGCGAGACCGCACCACGACGTCTTCCCATACGGGAATGCGCCACCGCCTGCCTAGTCCGCGAGCGATGAGCGCACTCTGATTATAGCCACGCTGGCGTTTTCTCGCTGATGCGAGCGGAATCGGCACGAGCGCTGCTCGCTCGTCGACCACATCCCGCGGCCAGGACAGCCGACCCATCCGCTCTGCGATTTCATCCGCGACCGCGGCCCAGCCTTCGTACTTGAGCGCATGAACGATGCTCGAGGCAGGCTCGACGGGCATCCAGCACACGGATCTCACAGCTCGAACGAAGGGCGGGAGAAGGTCACACCATCGGCAGCGCCCGGCCGCAATCGGGTGGCCGCACCGCTCGCACCGCGGAGACGGCAGATGGGGAAGCCGCGACCAGCACAAACCGCAGACAATTCCTGCATCGAGTCGGGACATCAGCCGTTCGCAGGAAACGCAGGCGCGCGGCAGAAGAAGATCAATCGCCCCGCTGAGATTCTCCCGAGCGAACAGCCCTCGCCTGATACCTGCTAGAGGAGCGACTGCCGCATGACTTCTCGATCCGGCTCGATCCCGAACCAGCGCTGGAACGAGAGCGCCCCCTGCTCGAGCAGCATTGGCAGGCCGTCCGCCGCGGG
>JBGPHO010000278.1:0-3730 GCA_041484425.1 Gemmatimonadaceae bacterium | reverse complement strand
GGTGTCGAATCCGAAAAGAAATCCGGCGAGGGCGGAGGTGATCGCCCAGTAGAGTAGCCGTCGATTCAGACGCCGCTCAGCGCGCGCTGGTGGATCGCGTGGCCGTGCGCGCCAGCCGCAGCGGTGCCGTGAGCGGCAGGTCGGCCGAGGACCCGCCCACGCGTACCGTGAACGTCCCCGCTTCGGCGCGCCACTGCTTGCCGGCGACGTCGTAGTAGGCGAGGGAGCGCAGGTCGAGCGGCACTGTGACGCGCCGCGTCTCGCCCGGCTGGAGCATCACCTTGGCAAATCCCTTCAGCTCTTTCGGTGGACGCGCCACGCGCGAATGTCCGTCGCTCACGTACACCTGCGCGACGGCCGCGCCGGTGCGCGTGCCGGTGTTCGACACGTCGAAGGACACCGCGTAGCGCGGCTCCGTTGGCGCGCTCGCAGCGTCCGGAGCAACGGCAATGTTCGCGTACGAGAACTTCGTGTACGAGAGTCCGTGCCCAAATGGGAAAAGCGGAGTGACGCCGTTCTGGTCGTAGCCGCGGTAGCCGACGAACACACCTTCCTTGTACGGCACCTGCAGCGTTCCCGGCACGGGATAGTAGCTGTCATGCGTGGGGTTCTGATCCCAGCTCCGTTCGAATGTCGCCGGCAGATGTCCAGACGGGTTCACCGTGCCGAACAGGATCTCGGCGAGCGCAGTGTTGCCAAACTCGCCTGGGTACCATGCCTCGACGAGTGCGGGCACCCGGTCGATCCAGCCGCTCATGTCCACCGCGCCGCCGGAATTCACGACGACGACGGTGCGCGGGTTCGCGGCGGCGACTGCGCGGATGAGAGCATCCTGCCCCGGCGGGAGAGCGAACGTGCGATCCCATCCTTCGGTCTCGGTTTGTGGGTCGAAGCCGACGACGAGGACCACCGCGTCCGCCTTGGTGGCGAGCCGCACCGCGCTCGAATCGACCCACGCGCCCTGTGGCGCGATCCCGACGCGGAAGAATGGCGCGCCGAACGGGCTGGGTTGTGCGTGGTACTCCAGCACGACCTTATGCGGCGTGGCGTCGAGCGCGACGCTCGCCTGAGCGACGATCGCGTTCGCTGACTGCCAGCTGTCGGTCAACTTCCTGCCGTCGATGAAAAGCCGCGCGCCGCTCCCGCCGAATCCACCCTGCTGCACGAATACGTCTTGCGTCCCCGCCACTTTCGGCGTGTAGTAGCCCGTCCACCGCATTGCCGGCGGCGACGGCGGGCCGCGCATCGCCGACATGTCCGGCGGCTCGTCGGACGTGAAGATCGCAAGGAGGCTGAGAATGTCGATCGGTCGCCCGAGAGTCATCGTGCGCTCGACACGCGTCGCCGTCGGCGCGCCCGAGAACGTCGTGTCCCCGAAGCTTTCGACGGTCACACCCGGCTGGCCGCCTGTCGGCGCGGTAGTGAACTGCGTAGTGGTCGCCATGCGCGCGAGGCTCGGCAGGCCGCGCGCGTACAGCGCAGGCACGTCCGGTCCCGACAGGTCGCCGACCCCCTCCAGCACGCTTACGGCGTGGTAGGGCGGCACCGTCGCACTGCCGCCGCCGAGTGGCACCGCGGGGTACGCGTTCGGTCCGATGACCGCCACGGTTTTCACCCGCGACCGGTCGAGCGGGAGCACACCTCGGTCGTTCTTGAGCAGCACGATCGCTTCGCGCGCTGCATCGAGTGCAGCAGCGCGGCCGCGCGTGTTGAACCGCGGGATGGCAGCATCGACGGCCGCGCGGTCGAGCCAGCCGAAGCGAACCTCGTTGCGCAGCAGCCGACGCACCTTGTCGTCGATCGTCGCCTGCGTCACCGCGCCCGACTTGAGCAAAGGCAGCAGCGAATCTCGCACGAAGTGCTGCTGGCCCGGCATCTCGAGGTCGGTTCCACCGTTGGCGGCGGCCAGCGTCGAGTGCACCGCGCCCCAATCGCTCATAATCACACCGGGAAAGCCCCACTCGTTCTTCACCAAATCCACCAGCAGCGGGCGATTCGCAGTCATATATGTGCCGTTCGTCAGGTTGTACGACGGCATGATCGCGCCGACGTCGGCCTCTTTCACCGCCGCTTCGAACGTGGGCAGGTAGATCTCCCGCAGCGCGCGCTCGTCGATCCGCGAGTCGGTGGTGTTGCGCAGGTATTCGGAGTTGTTGCCGAGGTAGTGCTTGATCGTGGCGCTGACGCCCTGCGCCTGGAGGCCGCGGATGAACGCGGCAGCCGTGCGCGACGCAAGCCACGGGTCCTCGCCGAAGTACTCGAAGTTCCGTCCGTTCTGCGGAGCGCGGTAGATGTTGACCGCCGGGCCCAGCGAGTAGTGCTTACCGCGGGCCCGCGCGTCGCGTCCGATCTCGGCGCCGACGCGCTCAGCGAGCGCGGGATTCCACGTCGCAGCGAGGCCGATGCCGCCCGGATAGACGGTGCTCGGTCCATCGGCGCGAACGCCGAACGGGCTGTCGGCGGTGCCGAGCTTCGGAAGTCCGACTCGGGCGTTCCCCGGGATGTCGAAGAAGTTGATTCCGCTGAGGAGCCCGATCTTCTCCTCCGGTGTGAGCAGGACGAGGAGCGAGTCGACTCGGCGCTCGACCGCGGCGTCTGCGACGCGTTGTGCGGACGCCGGACCCGCTGCTACGACGGTGGTCGCCGCGGCGACGATCGCACCCCATATGGTTGCGCGCGCAAAGCGGCTCGGCCGGCGTGGATTCAGCGGATGGTCCATAAGTCACCGATGTTGGGATCGTCAGGCGCGAGTTTCTCGATAGAGCTGCCCAGGCTCGTTGGGTAGAAGATGGATCGCCCGACGACTGAGATTCAAGCCTCTGCGACGCGCATGTTGAATCCTAATCGTTCAGCTCTCGGGTCATCTCGATCATCGTCCGCCGGAACCCGGCCCGATCGAACAGGCGCTGCGCTGAGGTGTTTCGCTCCGCCGTCGAGAGTACAACGCGGGGCGCACCTCGGGCCTTGAGCGCGTCCAGCGTCGCGTCGACCAGCATCCGACCGACGCCTTGCCCGCGATGGCCAGGATCGACGACGATGTCGTACAACACGCCCGCCGGTCCGCGCAGCGACATGTAATCGGTCCCCTCCACGCCCGCGTAGGTATAGCCAATCACCTTGCCGTCCCGCTCGGCGACTTGGATGACGATGTTCGGGTCATCGAGCTGCGTGCTGAGAAACGAGCCGTATGCACTCTCGGTCCGCGACGTTGCGGCGATGAAGCGCTGCGGGTCGAGGTCGTGGTGCACACGGACGAGAAGTGCGCCGAGTCGGCCAATGCCCGGGATGTCTGCCGGCGTCGCCGGGCGGATGGTAAGGGCCGCGCTCATCAGTGCACGTCTTAGAGGTTGGAGGAAGTTTGCCTGGTATAATACGGTCGCCGGCACTCATTTATTAGGAATCGAAAGTGAAAACAACGAAACCGTGGATGATCACCCGAATGAAGTTTGCTCCCCTATTGAGACTGAGCGTGGCTTCTGTGGTCCTGACACCCAGTCTGTTTTGCCAACAAGTCAGTGGCACCGCCCAGATACTTGAATCACATGCAAGCTCACCTGGAACGACTATAGAGGGAGATATGCGGCTGGCAAATCTTCAGATTCCACGATCAGGGATCTCCGTCCACCGGCGACCCTCTCGAGATAACTGACATGACTCCGCCCGGACACGTCCGACTGATCGCGATGACGGCAATCCTGATCCGCGTCGCACTTCCATCCAGCGACGCGGT
>JBGPHO010000277.1:0-3731 GCA_041484425.1 Gemmatimonadaceae bacterium | reverse complement strand
TGCCATCGCGGGAGGCAGAGTCGACGACTGGGTGCTGAAATACGCGCCGTAAGGACAGCCAAGCCAGCAAGCGTCGCGGAACTGGCACTGGGTTCTGCCCGCATGTGCCTGGGTGAGGTTCGCGCTGCGGCCTGGAATAATGCGCCGGTGTGGTCCGAATTTTTTGTTGGCAATGTCCGCGACGGCCTGCTCGCCGCAATTGAGCTGCATCGGCGGCAGGAATTGTCCGTCGGGCAGCTGCGGCATGTTCTCGTGTGTGCCATTGATGCCGGCGTGCTTCTCGACGTGATCGTACCAGGGTGACAGGTCGGCGTAGCGGATCGGCCAGTCGATGGCGATTCCTTCCTTGGCGTTGGCCTCGAAGTCGAAATCACTCCAGCGATAACTCTGACGACCCCACATCAACGAGCGTCCGCCCACGTGGTATCCGCGATACCAGTCGAAGCGCTTTACCTCGGTGTAGGGCGAATCCTTGTCGGAAGCCCAATAATCGAGATTCGTCTCGTTGAGCGGGTAATCGCGCTTCAGGACCGGATAGAGCTCCTCCATTGCGCGCGTGCGGCCGCCGCGATGCGGATACTCCCACGGACCCTTGGTCGCGTTTACATAGTCTTTGATGTGCTCGATGTTCTTGCCGCGCTCGAGCATGAGCACGCGCAGACCTTTCTCGGTGAGCTCCTTGGCGGCCCAGCCTCCGGAAATTCCGGATCCCACGACAATCGCATCGTACTCAGGGTTCTGCATCAGTCCTCGCTGTCGATTGGTATGACGTCGAGCGCGGTTTTCTCAGCGGGTGGAACTGTCGACCGGCGTCCAAGAATATGGGCGTGGGGGCCCGGCTTGCTCAAGACCAATTCAAAACTGCAAGCTGAACGGGAGCCGAGATCTGGCAACTGAAAACTGAACGGGATCCGACAACTACGAACTGAATGGGATCCGAGATCTCAGAGGCATAGATCTCAGGAAGTAGTCAACGCGCTCCGACCGTATCCGGCGCGTATCCTGTTACAACCGACCGCCTTTGCCATAACGCCACCCAGATACGTCGCAAGCGTAGTTACTAAACTCTGGTATCAACGCCTCTCAGAGCTCGGATCCGGTTCAGTTTGCAGTTTACCAGATCTCGGATCACGTTCGGTTTGCAGTTACCTGCCCGGCGTGAGGTGGAAGAAGCTGTCGTGGCGGACGTGTGCCCCGCCGGATACTTTGTAACCGATGGAGCCAACTGATCGAGGCACTGCGTTCGGGCATCCGGAAGCCTTTTGGGCCGGTGTCGTTGCAGTGATTGCAGGTGTGATCCTCCATCTGCCGATGTACGTGGAAGCCCGTGATATGGGATTCCGTTTGGCGGGCATGCCCCTGGACGTGTCCATGATCGCCGGCATGGTACTGATAGTGACTGGGCTCGCTGGGACCATCTGGGGGCTGATTCCGCGCGATCACCCGCATGCGCGGGCTTCCGACGTGCACATACGGGTTCGGGCACTGGACGAGGTGCCGATACGTTCCTCGCACGTTGCGCTCATGCTTGTCATGGCGGCTGCCGTAACGATCGACGTGATGAAGCCCGCGACGTTGTCATTCGTGTTGCCGGGCATGACTCGAGAGTACGGGCTGAGATCCCCCCTTCATCCTTCAGGAAGCACTCCCGCTGCGCTGCTGCCACTTGTCGCCATTACAGGAACCGTGCTCGGGTCGTTTCTTTGGGGTTGGCTGGGCGACCGCCTGGGTCGCCGTCCTTCCATCCTCATGGCCGCAATGACGTTCATCGCGACGAGCATCTGCGGCTCGATGCCCAGCTTCGCCCTGAACATGGTCATGTGCTTCGTCATGGGCCTCGGCGTCGGCGGCATGCTGCCGATCATGTTCACAATCATGGCGGAGACAATTCCGGCGCGGCATCGGGGTTGGCTGCTCGTGCTGATCGGCGGGGACGTGGCCGGGGCGTACATCTTCACGAGCTGGCTGGCCGCTGCCCTGGTGCCCTCTCTCAGCTGGCGCATCCTGTGGCTGATCGGTTTCCCGACCGGCGTGTTGCTGATTCTTCTGAGCCGCTGGATTCCCGAGTCGCCGCGGTTTCTTCTGGCGCACGGACGAACGGACGAGGCCGAGCGAGTCATGAAGCGTTACGGCGCCGTCATCGTGCGGGAGACGAAGAGCGAGATCGACGCCGAATCCCGGGCAGGCGGCGGAATTCGGCAACTCCTCCGCCCTCCATTTCTTCGCGCAACAGCGGTGGTCGTGCTATTGGGTCTGGGCATCGGCCTGGTGTCGTTCGGGTTTCAGCTTTGGATTCCGTCCAATCTGCAAAAGCTGGGGTTGCCAGAAGGAGAAGCGAACCGGTTGCTCCGGAACTCGGCGCTCATCGGATTCCCGCTCAATTTCCTGGTCGCGTGGCTCTACGGGTTCTGGAGCAGCAAGCGGACTCTGATCCTGGTAACTGGCCTAACAGCACTATCGCTGTTCGGGTTTGTCCTGGCCGGCAATTCCGTGGCGACAAACAGAGTCCTGCTGTACACTCTGCTCATCATGCCGATCTGGGGCATCAGCTCGGTGGTCGCAGTGCTTTCGGCCTACAGCACGGAGATTTTCCCGACACGGCTGCGGTCGCGCGGCACCGGACTGGCGGCCGGGATCAGCAAGGCTGGGGGTGTAGTGGTCATCGCTCTGGTCGCAATTGCAGTCGCACCACCCTCGATTGCCGACACAGCGCTCATCGGCGCGCTCCCGATGGCGCTCGCGGCAGGGGCCGTAGCCCTCTTCGGCCCTGAGACTCGCAAGCGCCAGTTAGAGGAGATCACCGCTGAGCAGCTTGGCTCGCGGGAAGTGAAAACCGCGCTGGCGCGATGAGCGGCGGCTCAGGTCCCATCCCGCGTAGCGCCGGCATCGCTTCGAGAAGCTGATAGCGGCTCATTCCCAGGAGCGCGTGCCCCTCGACGAGTGCGTCGAAATCCACCTGGTACAGATTGCGCCGCTCAGGGTCAGCAAGTCCGGCAATGTTGCGCGGCGCGATCGCGTGCGTGACCCACTCCGCAAAGCCTCGGCGCTCGTCCGGCGTCCCGACTTTGCCATCGCGTCCGGTGATCAGTCTGAGCCGCCTCAGGGCCTCGCGTGCCAGCGGCTCCAGCACCGGATCACCCACGCCCAGGAATCCACCCCACGCCGCTGATTCTCGCGGCATGAGTCGCTGACTGACCTCGGCGAATGAAACCGTGGCGAAATAGAGCATTGCCTGAGCCACAAACAGATCAAAATGTGCCATGGCCTCGTACGCGCCGGCGACCACAAGATCGATCTGATCCGCCTCCGCATCGAGCGCCGCCTCGTACCGTGTTAGCACTTCCAGTTTCGGCACTCGTCGGCCGTGTGCAGCGGATTCGAAGGCGAGCGCCAGTCGCTCGACGGCGCGGAGACCCCAGGCGATCCCCGTCGAGAAAAGAGGATCCACGAACGCATACGCGTGCGGCATAAGCGCCCACCGCTCCCCGGCGGCGCGAATGAGACGATGCTGAATGACGGGCCGAAACGCGATCGGCATCAGTGGCGTCGCCTCGGCGAACGCGCTCGCGAGCGTGGGATACCGGTGGAGCAATTCACGCCAGAGCGACGCCGCATCGGCGGCGCCCGTTGAATTCAGCGCGGCAGCGCCCCTTGGCGTGAGCAGGAACCCCGCGCTGGTCACGCCGTCGTCGAATCGGAGCGAGTACATCCACCCCTCATCGATCAGGTGG
>JBGPHO010000276.1:0-3765 GCA_041484425.1 Gemmatimonadaceae bacterium | reverse complement strand
TGAGGAAGTGTCATCTCAACACGTGTCCAGTCGGCATCGCGACGCAGGATCCCGAGCTGCGCGCAAGATTCAGCGGCCAACCAGAACACGTGGTGAACTTCTTCTTCTTCATCGCGGAGGAAGTGCGTGAACTGTTGGCGCGACTCGGCTTCCGCACGATGGACGAGATGATCGGCCGTAGCGACATGCTGCGCGCCATGCCGTCAACGGACAATGCCAAGGCGAACACGCTCGATCTCTCCGCGCTCCTGCATCTGGCGATGCCGGCGACGCGCACGCTCGCGGATCGCGTTGCGCGCGCGCACGTGAGACTGAGGCTGGACCACTCGGAGGAAGAAGGAAGGCTGAACCGGAGGCTCGTCGAGCTGGCGCAACCGGCGCTCGAGAGTGGCGAACGCGTGAAGGCGACGCTGTCGATCACCAATGCCGATCGCGCCGTTGGCGCGACGCTCTCCGGCGAGATCGCTCGCCGGTACGGCAACACCGGCCTGCCCGACGACACAATCTCCTTGAAATTCACTGGTGCAGCGGGCCAGAGCTTTGGAGCGTTCGCGGCGCACGGGCTCTCGCTCGAGCTAGAGGGGGAGGCGAACGACTACGTGGGCAAGGGGCTCTCGGGCGGACGGTTGATCGTGCGGCATACGCGGTCCGCGCAGTTCATCCCTGACCAGACAGTTCTCGTTGGCAACACTGTGCTCTACGGCGCGACCTCTGGAGAAGCCTATTTTGCCGGGGTCGCCGGCGAACGCTTCGCGGTGCGGAACAGCGGGGCGATCGCGGTGGTGGAAGGAGTCGGCGATCACGGCTGCGAGTACATGACAGGCGGCACGGTCGTCGTGCTCGGCCGCACCGGCCGGAACTTCGGCGCCGGAATGAGTGGCGGCATCGCGTTCGTGCTGGACGAGTTCAGCGAGCTGGAGCAGCAGTGCAACAAGGGGCTGGTCGAGCTTGCGCACGTGACGGACCGTGGCGAGCTGGAGCTGCTGCGGCGTCTTGTGGAGCAGCACGCGCGGTACACGGGCAGCGCGCGCGCGAAGCGCGAGCTGGGGCGATGGGAGCGTGCGCAACGGCTCTTCGTCGCGGTCGTGCCCACCGAGTACCGGAAGGCGATGGAGCGTCAAGCGGATGCGGACGCAGCCAACGCGGTACCCGCCGCGCGGCGCGGATTGGTGATCGGGGAGGCGCGTCATGGCTGATCCGAAAGCATTTCTCACGCTGCGGCGTGCGACGGCTGAGCGCCAGTCGGTGGACGAGCGCGTGCGCCACTGGGGCGAATTCTATCGCCCTGTTCCAGACGACGCGGTGCGCACGCAGGCGGCGCGCTGCATGGATTGTGGAGTGCCGTTCTGTCAGGGCGATTCCGGCTGTCCCGTGCGGAATATCATCCCCGAATGGAACGGCCTGGTGCAGCGCGGTGAATGGCGCGACGCGCTAGAGTCCCTGCAAGCCACGAACAATTTCCCCGAGCTCACCGGCCGACTGTGTCCCGCGCCCTGTGAATCGGCGTGCGTGCTCGGTCTGGTCAACGAGCCTGTCGCCATCCGGCACATCGAGCAGACGATCGCGGATCGTGGATTCGCGGAGGGGTGGATGGTGCCGCGCCCGCCGCGGCGAGTGTCGGGGTTCAAGGTTGCGGTGATCGGGTCCGGACCTGCGGGTCTGGCCGCGGCGCAGCAGCTCCGCCGAGCCGGACACGCCGTGGTCGTATTCGAGAAAAATGAGAGAGTGGGCGGACTCCTTCGCTACGGAATTCCCGAGTTCAAGCTGGAGAAGTCGGTGCTCGACCTCCGGCTTGGCCAGCTCGAGGCGGAGGGAGTGCTTTTCCGCACGGGGATCGATGTCGGGGAGGACATCACCGCCGAGGAGCTGCGTGCAGAGTTCGATGCCGTGTGCGTCACGACGGGAGCGGGCGCTGCGCGCGATCTCGATGTGCCCGGCCGCCAACTGGGGGGAGTCCATCTCGCGATGGATTTTCTGACGTCGCAGAACCGCAGGTTGGAAGGTGTGCTCCCCTTCTCCGGAACGGAGAGCGACGCGCGCGATCGGAGCACGGAGAGCAACGCACGTGGTCCGAGCGCGGACTATGATGCTCGCGATCGGCGCGTCGTGATCATCGGGGGCGGTGACACCGGCTCCGATTGCGCGGGGACGTGCGTTCGTCAGGGAGCACGCAGTGTTCGGCAGTTCGAGCTGCTGCCGCAGCCGCCCGTCGGTCGCGCGACGAGCACGCCCTGGCCGCTCTGGCCGATGCAGCTTCGCACGTCGCACGCGCACGAAGAGGGATGTGATCGCGAGTGGAGCGTCGCGACCACCGCGTTTTCCGGCGAGAACGGTAGAGTGCAGCGCATCCACGCCGCGCGTCTCGAGCGGCAGGTATTCGCCGACGGGCGCACCGATTACGCGCGGTTGCCGGGAGCTGACTTCGAGCTGGAGGCGGATCTGGTGCTGCTTGCGATGGGCTTCACGGGGCCGGTGAAGAGCAGGTTGCTGGTGGATCTTGCCGTCGACCTGGACAGTCGCGGCAATATCGCGACCGATGGCGCGCATCGCACGAGCATGCCGGGAGTTTTCGCCGCCGGCGATGCGCGTCGGGGAGCGTCGCTGATCGTGTGGGCGATACGCGAAGGAAGAGACGCCGCCGAGAGTATTGATCGGTGGTTACGGGATCGATAAAGACAACTGAAGACTACCTGCCGGGGGCTGTGGGCGGGCCGGCTCATGGCTACGAGCTGAAATAAGAACGCATCAAACTGGCACGCCGATCGCCCCTGGCAGGTAGGCTTCAGTTGTAGTTTTTTCAATCGACAGTGCCCCGACTCTCTTTCTTTCCCGCCGTCCTCTGCTCGGCCCTCGCTCTAAGAGCAAGCGCGCAGACGAGCGCCCCGCCAATCGTGAACGGCGGATTCCCCCTCGTTTCACCGTCTGCTCCCCTGATCCTCTTCGAATCGAATCGGACCGGGAAAACGCAGCTCTGGATCATTTCCGCGGACGGGACCGGCGAGAGGCAGCTCACCAACCGCGACGGCGACTTGACCGCGCAGTGGGCGCCGGATGGAAAATCGATCTACTACAGCGTGATGATTCGGGACACGAGCTTTTTGTACGAGCTCTGGCCGGACAGCTCGCGCGAGCACCTGATCGGCGCGTTCCCCGGCCGCGGGCCGCAGATGTCACCGGCGCGGACCAGGGTCGTTTACGACGTCGGGCCCTGGACCGCTTCGCACCTGGTCCTCACCGATGGGCAGGGCCGCTCGCCTCGACAAGTGACCGACGATTCGGTGGCGGTCTGGCGCGGCGTGTGGTCCCCGAATGGTCGCCGGCTGGCGTACACGGTGAGCAAGAAGAGCGGTATGAGTATCTGGGTCATGGACGAGACCGGATCGCACCCACGCCAGGTGACGCACCTAACGCCCGAGGAAGGACGCGCACAAATGCCGGCGTGGCACCCCGATAGTCATCAGCTTGCGTTTCAGGCCAACGCGAATTCACCCAAAGGCAAGTCCACTCTGTGGCTCGTCGACCTGCAGACCACCGGCGCCCGCGAGATTATTCCCCATATTGCCGCCTTTCTCGACGAGACGCCAAGCTGGTTTTCCGATGGGAGGCGACTTGCCTTTCAGAGCAATCGCAGTGGAAGGATGGAGATCTGGACCGTGAATGCTGATGGGTCAGAGCTCAGGCAGGTGACCGGGCTGCACTGAAAGAACTGCAGCTGATTTGTTTTATGTGACCAAATCCAACCAGAGACGCTAAATGGATCGCAGA
>JBGPHO010000275.1:0-3772 GCA_041484425.1 Gemmatimonadaceae bacterium | reverse complement strand
ATCAACTTCAATCGCAGCGTTCTCTCGGTCTATGATGGGAGCGGAGCGCCGGCGCCGCTCGCCTATCAGTTTGGACTCGGCGGTATCAACACTTTCCGGGAGCTCGGCGGCCAGCTGGCTACTAGTGTCGGAGTAGTAACCCAGATCTCGGTCAACCAATCGTTGAACCTTCCATTCGGCGCGAGCCTCGCCAGCCGATACCAGCGCATCAACACCAGAAACTGGACGCGCAGGATCGACCAGGGACAGGACATCGTCGACGGAACGCAGATCGCATTTCCGGATGTATCGCTTCGCTGGACCGGAAAGCCGCTGGCACTCCAGTCCGTCATCTCGAGCATGGGAGCAAACGCGCGCGTCACGGAGACGCGACAGTTCAACGGCACCCAGCCCTTGCTTGACGAGGTGGTCGACGACAGGGGACAGCTCCGCGTTCGGACCTTTCCGCTGAGCGGCTCGATCGTATTCGCTGGAGCCCGACCCCTCGCGAGCACTGTGGGGTATTCATTTTCCAAGCGGTTGGATGCAAAACCTGGATTGAGCAGCAACGGCGACAACGCCGACTTCAGCATCGATGTCTCAAAGCCTTGGGCACTACCCGCGGACTGGAACGCACGGAGCGATCTGCGGACGCGCATCAGCTATCAGAAGAGCCAGGGACAGAATTTCGTCGTCAATCCGCTCGCGATCACGGGCGAAAGCCGGCTATCCGACAACGGCCGGCGCGCCTTCAGCATGAGCGCTGATACCGATGTCGCTGAAAACCTCTCGTCGAGCTTCGTGATCTCGCGCGTCGAGAGCTTCGACCGTAACCTTAACCGCCGCTTCACGCAGACAGTGCTCAGTGCGGTGATGCACCTGCAGTTTTACGCCGGGGAATTCAAGTGAGATCAATGTTGTTCATTTTGTTGTTTTGTCTGGTGGCTGGTTGCAAGGCTGACGCAAAGGGGGGAGGGGCCGAGCAAAGGAGCGCGGCTGCGACCTCGACCGGCTTTAACGGCAACGCTGCCTACAACTACGCGAAGGCGCAGGTCGATTTCGGCCCGAGGGTGCCGGGATCCCCGGCGGCAAAGCAAGCCGGTGACTGGATCATCCGGCAGATGCGCGCGCGGGCGGATACGGTGATCGTCCAGAGCTTCACCTACACTACCGCCGACGGCAAGAAGCTTCCGCTGCGCAACATCCTGGCGCGATTCCGCCCGGGCCTTTCCGAGCGCGTTCTATACCTCACGCACTGGGATTCGCGCCCGATCTCGGAATCGGCCGCGACAGAAGCCGAAAAGAAGATGCCGGTTCCGGGCGCGAACGACGGCGCCTCCGGCGTCGGAATGTTCGTCGCGCTCGGAGACGTGCTCAAGAAGACCAAACCGAACGTCGGCGTCGATCTGCTCTTCACCGATGGCGAGGACTACGGACAGTTCGGTCCACCTGAAGTCGATGTTCTCATCGGCGCAAAGTATTTTGCCACGCACCTGCCGTCGCCCGGCTACAAACCGCTATACGGCGTTCTCTGGGACATGATCGGCGACAAGGATCTCCGCATTCCCTACGAGATGAACTCCTTTCAGCAGGCTCCGGAAGTCGTCTCGCGCGTGTGGCAGACCGCTGCGGACCTCGGACACGGCGATGTGTTCGTGCAGGAGAGTGGCGGACAGATTACCGATGACCACATGCCGCTGCTCAATGCCGGACTCCGCGTGATCGATGTCATCGATCTCACGTATCCGCCGCACCACACGCCGCAGGACACAATGGACAAGATTTCCGCCAGGTCGCTCGCGATCGTCGGAGATGTGGCAACCGCGCTGGTCACGCGCAGGTAGAACATGAAAGGGAAGCTGACGGTCCTCATGATCACGGCATTCGTGGACATGCTGGGCCTGGCGATGGTCATCCCTCTCCTTCCGTTCTACGCAACAAAGCTCGGAGCCTCGGCGACGATCGTCGGGGTACTGATCGCCGCTTTCTCGATCGCCCAGCTCGCCAGCGCGCCTCTCTGGGGCCGGTTCTCCGATCGCTACGGACGCAGGCCCGCCCTGCTTGCTGGACTCCTCGTGTCGGCCGTCGCCTACGTCATCTTCGGCTATGCGAGCACGCTCTGGCTCCTTCTAATCTCACGCGTCGTGCAGGGGCTCGGCGGCGGAACGATCGGTGTTGTGCAGGCCTATGTCGCTGACGCCAGCGATCCCAAGGACCGCGCAAAGAGCCTTGGCTGGCTCTCAGCCGCCACCAGCCTCGGCGCCGTCGTCGGTCCTGCCATCGGCTCCGCGCTCATTCACTGGGGCCGTCATGCGCCCGGCATCGCCTCCGCGATCTTCTGTGTGCTGGTCAGCGTCTTCGCCGGGATCTATTTGCGCGAGTCGCGCGAAGAGGTTTCGCAGACTGGCGAGCACGGAGTCGTTCACCAGACCAGCGCCGCCGCTGTATGGAGCGTGATCACGCGCCCGAAGGAGCCCGCGCAGCGACTGATTTGGATCTACGCCATCGCAATTGGCGCGTTCTACGGCACCGCGCCGACGCTCCCTTTGATCCTCGCCAACCGCCTCCCGATCAACGAGTCCAATGTCGGGTACTTCGTCATGTACCTTGGCGGAATGGGAGTTGTGGTTCGCGCCGGAATCCTCGGCCGTATGATCGAGTGGTTGGGGGAAGCGCGGCTCACTCGGCTCGGGCTTGTGCTGCTGGCTCTCGGACTGGCAGCCGTTGCAGCGGTACATTCTTATCTAACTCTTCTCGTCGCTCTGACGCTAATGCCGCTCGGCACGGCGTTCGTTTTCCCTTGCGTAACTGCCATGCTCTCCAGAGTCGTTCCCTCGAGGCATCGGGGATTGTACATGGGGGTTCAGCACACTTTTGGCGGCGTTTCGCGGGTCGCTTTTCCGCTCGCCGCAGGTGTTGCCATGGATCATCTCGGCCTCGGCGTTCCGTTCGTGCTGGCGGGAGTTCTGGTGCTGGCCACCCTGCTCCTTACGACCTCGATGGAAGAGTACGCTCCGAGCCGCGCCCCTTCGGTAACGTAGCCGGACTGGCTGCCGCTAGGGTCGGATCATGCCGACCCCCGCAGAGCGCAAGGCGCTTCTCTTTTTCTCGGTTGTCCTGGTCCTAGGGACTTCGAACCGCGCGTACCGAACCCTTCACAGCCATTCCCCGGGGGATTCCCGAGCACGCTCGGCCCTTGAAGCACAGATAAAAGCGGCGGATTCCGCCCGCCGCTCCGGGCTCCGAAAGCCGAAGCGGGAGCCGAAGCACAAGACGCCTCCCAAACCTGCTGGACCGGTGGATCTGGATGTCGCCAGCGAGAAGGAGATCGAGGCCCTCCGGCACGTCGGACCAACGCTCGCCAAACGAATCGTTGCCGACCGAGACTCCTTCGGTCCATTCGGCTCTATGGAAGGACTGACACGTGTAAAAGGCATCGGTCCCTCTATGGTAGGAAAGCTTGACTCCATCGTAACCTTCTCGCTTGTCCCGCGTCCTACAAACAGTGTGATATCCAGGCCATCCGAACTGCCAAAAGCACGCAGGAAGCCTCATCGGAGGGACACGCGTCCTTGACAGCTCCTGCCGCCAAAAATTCGCCTAGGATCGGCGAGCTACTCTTGAGAGAAGGCCTGGTCACCCAGGACCAGCTCAATAAGGCTCTCGCTGAGCAGAGACACAACGGCACTCGTGTCGGCTATAACCTGGTCAAGCTCGGTTTCGTGAAGGAAACCGACCTCACCAGGATGCTCGCGCGTCAGCACAAGATGCCCGCCGTCGACCTGGCGAAGTT
>JBGPHO010000274.1:0-3802 GCA_041484425.1 Gemmatimonadaceae bacterium | reverse complement strand
GACAAGATTCAGCAGGATACGGCGTTCGCCGTCTACTACAACGCGATGCCGGTCGCCGGCGTCGACGGCACCCTCAAGGACAGAATGAAGGGCACGCCAGCCGAAGGAAACGTGCATGCGAAGACCGGCTCGATCGCGGCGGCGCGTTCTCTCTCCGGATACGTCACTACTGCCGACGGCGAACGCCTCATCTTCAGCATCCTCGCCAACAATTGGACGACGACGAGCACCGTGGTCACCGACGTCGGGGACCAGATCGCATCTGCACTCGCGGCGTACCGCGCGCATTGACGCCTTGTGCTGATTTCCGTTTGCCGCGCCCGATGACCAGCCCGTGCTGACGGTCGCGGAAGCCAGCGAGCGCATCCTGGCCGAGATCAGGCAGCTCGACGCCGAATCGGTTCCGCTGCGCCAGGCTCTCGGGCGAGTTTGCGCTGAGGACATCTCGGCGACGGTGACGATGCCGCCGTGGAGCAACTCGTCGATGGATGGCTACGCGGTGCGCTCGGCGGACATTACTCCGGTGATGAGCGGCGAGCCGGTGAAGCTGCGCGTGGTGGCGACGATCGCGGCGGGAGCGTTCGCACCGCGGCCGCTCAGGCGCGGCGAGGCGATGCGGATCATGACAGGCGCACCGGTGCCAGAGGGCGCGGACTCGGTCATTCGAAAAGAGCACACCGACGGCGGAAGCACGAAAGTCGTGATTCGGGATGCCGCCGACGTGTGGAAGAACATCCGGCCGGCGGGCGAGGACTATCAGCGCGGCGATGTTCTGGCGAGGCGCGGAACTCCGGTCAGGCCGGCTTTGATTGGCGTGCTCGCGTCGAGCGGCGTGGCAAGGGTGAGGGTTTTCATCCGGCCGCGGGTCGCGATCATAAGCACGGGGAACGAGCTCGTCGACATCGACGACTTCGACGAAGTGATCGCGCAGCGCAGAATCGTCTCATCGAACAGCTACACGCTCGACGCACTGACCCGTGTCGCTGGCGGAGTGCCCGTTGATCTCGGAATCGCGGCGGACACCAAGGCGTCGCTGAAGAGAAAGCTCGAGAGCGCGGGCGACTGTGATCTCATTCTCACTTCGGCGGGCGTCTCAGTCGGCGATCTCGACCACACGCGCAATGTGTTTGCGGCGCTGGGAGGAAAGCAGAAGTTCTGGAAGGTCAAGATGCGGCCTGGCGCGCCGCTGGCCTTCGGAATGCTGAATGATGTCCCGTGGCTCGGAGTCTCGGGCAATCCGGTGTCGGCGATGGTGAGCTTCGAGCTGTTCGTCCGACCAGTGCTGAGAAAGATGCAGGGCCATTCTGCGCCGTTCCGCCGGACTGTAACGGTGACCGTGGAGGAAGAAGTGAAGATCAGCGCCAAGCTCATGCATTTTCTCCGCGCGAACGTGACGAGAAACGACGATGGAACACTGGTCGCGCGTCTTGCGGGGCATCAGAGCTCTGGCGCGCTGACGTCGATGGCGAGGGCGAACGCACTGTTGATCGTGCCGGAGACCTCACCCAGGGTCGCGAGGGGGTCACAGCTGAAGGCGCTCATGCTCGACCAGAGCCTCGAAGAGACGTCGGTGTTCTCACTGTGATTGACAGCGGAGATTTATCGAACCTCGGCAAGAGTGCCGTTCTCGATGGTGACGCGCTGGTCGTCGCGCTCACTCGGCGCTTCCGAACGTCGATCGAGGACGCGACCATCGACAAGCGGACTTTCAGCATCCTCAAGCCCGCGAACGCGGACGATCTCATTCGCGAAGAGGATTTCGTCCTGGACGAGCGGCTCCCCTACTGGGCCGACGTCTGGCCGTCATCCATCGTCCTCGCGGAAAAGCTGCTGGAGCTAACGGGGGCGGGACGTACAGCGCTCGAGCTGGGATGTGGCGTCGGCCTGAGCACGCTGGCCGCGACGAGTGCGGGGTACGACGTCCTGTCGACGGACTATTACGAGGACGCGCTGGATGTAACGCGCGCGAACGTCTTTCGGAATCTCGGAACGAGCGCGCGCACGCGCTTGGTCGACTGGAGGCACTTCCCCGAAGATCTGGGGATGTTCGATCTCGTGTTTGCATCCGACGTGCTGTACGAGAAGGAGTACGCCGAGCTATTGCCGCTGCTTCTCCTCCGCCTGCTGGCGCCGCGCGGAATCGCGCTGATCGCCGATCCGGGTCGCCTCGCCGCGCCAGATTTCGTCGAGGCCTGCGCGACGCACCGTCTCGAGATCAAGAAAAAAGAAACCCGGCCGTTCGAGGCTGGGGAGATCAAGCAGGAGATCGATATTTACGAGATCGGGCGAAGAGATTAAGGCGGATGCTTACAAACTACGCTGCTGCCCGCTGCCCGCTGAACGCTGACCGCCGCGCGCTCAAGCCGAGGGACCGTTCTCGTGGCGTTATGGACGAGCAACGAGTAGCAGTTGCCATAAGATCGAGGAGATCTGTCCCGTCGTAGGCAGCGGGAGGCATGTAGCGATCAGCGGGCAGCGGGCGGCAGTGTAGTGTTGGTTTCCAGTAGACTCGACCGCCACGCGGTCACATTTGTCGATACTTGGGCCCGCTCCCACCCTCTCTCGGCGTCCACCGCGGCCCGATGACATCGGTCGCCTTGCAATCGATGCAATTCGCGGGACTGACCACCAACCGCTCGCCGTCCCGCTCATAAACGCCCGCGGGACACATGTGCGTGTACAGCTCCGCAACTTCGGGCGTGATGTCGGGCCCCAGGAGGAGATGCGATGGGATGTCATCGCGCGTCGCGTTGCCCGACTTGAAAACAGCATCGAGCTTGCTGAAGGTGAGTTTCCCGTCGGGCACGAACGGCTCCGGCGGCGCAACGTCGCGCGGGACCTCGGCGTCGCTATGTGATTCGATCCTGCCACCCGGCAACGCGCCACCTGTCACCGTCATGAGACTGGCCTTGAAACCTGCGACGTAGAAGTTGCTCTTCTGAAATGTGAGCCGCATGTTGCGACGGCGGTGGAGGTCCTGCGCGATGAAGCTTCCATCCACCATCGCATCGTACGCCTTGAGCGACGCGGACGAAGTGTCCTTCGCCTTGAGGGCATCGAATGCCGCGCGCGCGGCGAACATGCCGGATTGCATCGCGTAGTGGATTCCCTTGAGCGATGCGACTTCGACGAAGCCGGCGGAATCGCCGACAATCATGAGTCCGTCACCGTAGCGGCGCTTTGGAATCGCGTAGTAGCCGCCTTCCGGAATCGTCTTCGCTCCCCACTCGACCATCTCCCCGCTCTCGAGCAGATCCCGGAAGAGCGGGTGCAGCTTCATCCGCTGGAGCATCTCGTGCACGTCGTCCGACGCGCGCTTGTAGTCGAGTCCGACGACCAGTCCCAGCGCGACGAGATTCCGGCTGAGCGGATACATGAAGCTGCCGCCGAAGCAGTCCCTCGGGAGGGGCCAGCCGAGAGTGTGCACGACCGCGTCGAGCGGCTTGAGCGTTTCCCAGATCTCCTTCACGCCGAGCGCAAAGATCTGTGGGTTGTCTGACGAGATCTTCTGCCACTCGAGATACGCCTGCGAAAGAGTACCTCGGGTACCCTCGGCCAGCACTGTGATCTGCGCGGTGATGTCGGTCGGCGGCGTGTAGCCGTTTCCGGGGTCACCGCTCCTCGCCAGACCAGAAGGAGCGGTTCGAACGCCAATCACGCGCTGGCCCTCGGTAAACAGCGAGGCCGCCGGGAACCCCGTGAAAATGTTGACGCCGAGCTTTTCCGCCTGCCCCCCCAGCCACCGCACGATCTCGCACAGCGAGGCGACGTGGAAGCCCTTGTTGTGCATCGTCGGAGGCGT
>JBGPHO010000273.1:0-3820 GCA_041484425.1 Gemmatimonadaceae bacterium | reverse complement strand
TATGGCATCAGCTCGCGATTGCGCGTTCGATTCGTCCAGAGCGCAATGGCCGAGTAGCTCGAGAGAATCAGCGCCCAAAAGAGCAGCGATCCTGACTGCCCGCCCCAGAACGCCGTGATCGTGTAGACCTTGGGGAGATTCGCGCTCGTGTATGACGCGACGTACCTGATAGAGAAATCGTGGGTGAGGAGCGCGGTCAGGAGTCCGATCGATGCGAGCACCACCAGCGCCAGCGTCGCGTAGATCGCCCGCTCTCCGCTCTCGATCAGGTCCGCTCGGCGCATCTGTCCGCCGGCGAAGGACACCGTTGCCGCCCAGGTCGCCATGAGAAGCGCGACCCAGAGGGACAGCTCACCAACGAGGATCACGCCCGCTGCTCCGCTCTCTTGTATCCCGGAGTGTTCTTGTATTTCTCGGGCGCGTTCTCGTAGCGCGACGCGCACTTCGCGAGAAGCGTGGTCGCGCGGAACGTGTTGTCGCGGCCGAGCCGCCCCTCGACGACGACGTCGACGCCGTCGGTGAATGTGTCGGGCGTGATGCCGCGGTAGACCACGTCATAAGTCTGGGCGCCGTCGGTCATCTTGAACGCGACCTGCATGCCGCCTGGTGCGCGGACGATCGAGCCGTTGACGACGCGGGCGCCGACCTTGACGCCGGTCTCGTAAAACGTCGGATCGACTTTGGTTTTGGCCGACAGCTCGCCGGGCGTGAGGTAGTAGACGCCGGTGTCCTTGATCGCACTCGCGGCGAGATAGCCGGCTGAGCCGATGACCAGGGCCCCGCCAATGAGGAATTTTGTGCGTGGTTTCACGACCTGAATATAGACAATGGACTGACTCTGGATGAAGCGGACCTTAGAACCGCTTGATGAATCCGCCCGACCCCAACAACGCTGCTTCCCGCTGCCCGCTGATCGCTACGTGCTTGCCGCTAAATCATCAGGACAGCACCGGTGGCGGGAAGGTTAGGGCAAACGCTAGTCGCGGTGCCACGCTGAAGCCGATCCCCGCCTCGTACCTCTATAGCGACTTCAGATACTGAACGAGGTCTGCCTTCTGTTGCGTGGTGAGATTGAGCACCTTCCGCGTGTTGTACAGCTCCACCGCCGCATCGAGCGTCGTCGCGACGCCGTTGTGAAAATACGGAGCGTGCTGCCAGAGCCCTCGCAACGGCGTTGACCGGTACATCTTCGTCGCGCTCCGGGACGCCAGGCTCGGACCATTGTTGGGCTCGGGCTCGCTCACTACCTCCGTGGGAGAGTGGAGCACCCCGGGGGCGTCGGTGAAGTGACTTCCGCCGTGGCACGACGCGCACTTTCCCGCGCCGTCGAACACGATACGGCCCCGCGCCGCAGCGGCCGCATCGAAGCTACCAGCCGGCGCAGGTGGGCTCTGTATGCTCAGCTGGTAAGCTTGTAGCGCCGCGAGCTTTTCCGTCACCATGTCGGGCGGGTTCTGCACGTTTTCCGGCGGCGTGGCGCGCGGCTCGACCCACGACCCGTGGCCGTGCATCTGGGTCACGCTGACGTAGCGGTTCCAGTACGCCAGGTCGGCCCCGTCGCCCGTGTAGGTGACGCTGGTGACGCCCTTGAGCCCATAGGCGGGCGGAATCACCGACGGTCCGTTCAGGCCGTCAAAGTTGTACCGGGCGTCGTACTTCCCCTTCCCCCACGAGTTGTACACAGCTTTCTGCGCCGGCGTCAACGCGCTCGAGAGCGCGATGATCGCGCCTGGATTCAGGTCGTGGTTCGGCCATCCGTCCAGCCGCTTGCCGATCCCCGGTGCGAACGAGTTGTCAACGGTCGAATGGCAGAGCGCGCACGTGATGCCCACTCGCGTGAGCACGTCCTGGCCGCCGACAGTCGTTACGGTGCCCTTTACGCCGACAACAGCATTGAGCTTGAGCAACGCGACCGTGGTCGCCGGGCTCGTCAAGCTGATCGATCCGTTCTGGATGCCCGCCACAACCGCGGCCGGTAGCGAGTCGGTGTCAACCTTGAGCCCGACGGACAGCGCGGTTGTCGGATCGACGGCGCTCCTGATGACCTCGTGGATGCGCAGCGTGTCGGTCCAGAAAGTCTCGTCGCCAAACGTGTCGAAGCGGAAGATGTCTTTCCCGCGCGCGATCAGCGCGGGGTCATCGGGCGATATCCCCGTGCTTTGGTTGCACGCCGCAAACAGGGCGACGACGCTGCACGAGACGAGCACGGTGGTAATTACAACTGACCGGGCGCGCGAGCTGACGTTCGGAATTCGGTGTTGCATGGAGCCTCCATCCGGGATCGATGCCTTCGGATGGAGGGTACCCGCAATTGTCAAAGGAATCTTGGAGGAAATTGACCTGCCGCGCGATCACCGGCTCGCCAGGCACCGCCGATAGTTTCCCGGTGTTATCCCCAGATGCTTCTTGAAATGATACGTCAGGTGGCTCTGATCGACGAAGCCGGTCATGGCCGCCGCGAGAGACGGGACGGTTCCTTCAGCCAGAAACTGTCGTGCTCGCTCGACACGCACCTGGATCAGATACTGGTGTGGCGCCAGCCCAGTCGCTTCCCGAAATGCGCGAATGACACGGAAGGGCGTCACTCCGGTCCGCTGCGCCAGCACTTGGAGCGAAGTCTCGTCCGCCCTGGCGTAGGAATCCTCCAGCACGTCGCGGACGACGCTGACGATGCGCGGCTCGTGCACGATCCCACGCCTCGGATGCAATGTGTCATTCCAGGTGTGTCGGTCCGCGTGGCGACCGATCAATTCCGCCAGCGCAACGCACGCAGCCTCTTCGGCCGCCGTTTCGTCGAAATCCGGGGCGGCGTCCGCATAGCGAGGTGTGCGTCCGCGGCGGAAAGCAACGGCGGAGCCTATTGCCCGGTCGAGCGCCTTGTACGCTCGGCGAACAACCGGGTCACGGAGCACAACCGAGCCGAATTCGGGCGGCTTGCCATCACGCGCACCCGTGGCCTCGGCGTGCAACGCTGCCACTTCAACCGGAAGATAGACTGCAAGATAAGAGAGGGAGTCTACGCCAACGCCGACGCTCCCCGTGTGTACCTCGCCGGGCGGTATCACCACCACATCACCCTTGCAGGCGAAGCGTTCTTCTCCGCGGCACCAGAACGTTCCCGCTCCGCCGAGCACCAATCCGAGCGTGTAGGTGTCGTGGCTGTGCCGCGCAAAGGTTTGCGATTGGTACGTCGTTCGCAGCACTTCAACGCGTTTGCCGAATCCTGAGCCTACTTTGACAACCCGAGCTTGGTCCAAGGCGCGCGTCCCACGAGTTTAGCTTCTCAGTACACCGTCCTGCACCCGCGAAGCCGATGACAACAACGTCAAGGCGGATGCTTCAAGAGAAATACCACTCGGCCGGTTTGGCGAGGGCCGCCGGGCGGATGGACGTTCTCGCGCGGTAGACGGCCTGTCCACTACGCCAAACCATTCGCGATCGAGAAGTGGGACTCCTACGTAACCTGACGTATTAGCAGGCGATCCAGTCGCGTCTATCCTTGGCGTATCTGGTGTCAGTCGATATCCGGCGGGCACATGCAAACGGAGAAGACGGTGCGCTTCATTCGGGTTTTGTGCTCAGCAGTCCTTGTGGCCCCCGCGATGGCGGCGGCGCAGCTGGCTCCGATTCGGGAATGGCCGATTGCCTCGGGCGCGCGGGTGAGAATTCTCTCGCCAGCTCTCGGTGACCAGAAGCAGACCGGGAGCGTGCTCTCGGCGACGTCGGACACACTCGTTTTCCTCCCGGCCAAACTATCGACTTCGACTCCGATCAGCACGCCAAACATCGTCGCGCTGGACGTGGCGCGTGGAACACACAG
>JBGPHO010000272.1:0-3820 GCA_041484425.1 Gemmatimonadaceae bacterium | reverse complement strand
GAGGAGGACCTGTCCATATTCGACGGGATGCGCGTTCTGCGCGAGAATCTCCTTCACCACTCCGTCGAACTCGGACTCGATCTCGTTCATGATTTTCATTGCTTCGATGATGCAAACTATCTGACCCTTGCTGATTCTGTCACCGACCGCGAGGTACGGCTTCGATCCAGGCTCGGGGGCGCTGTAGTACGTGCCGACCATCGGCGACTTCACTTCCAGATACTTCGGCTTCGCGGGCTCGAGCCTCGGCACTTCGACCGCGCCCGAATTCGCGTCCGCGTGCGCCGCCGGAACAGCGGCCGGCAGCAGGGCGGGCATCGCCATCGGCGCCGTCATCTGCACCGCGCCACGCTGCTGCGGGGTCTTCGAGATCCTGATCTTCATCCCTTTGTCGGACGAAATCTCGATCGAATCCACACTCGACTCGTCGAGCATTTCCACCAGCTTCTTAACGTAGCGGAGATCGATCATCGTCATTTGGCGTATGATGGGGTCGGCACTGGAGCGCGCGTCATGCAACTTCGAGGAGCTCTCGAGTGAAATCTGTGAGTATTTCGGGGCCACTCGCGGCGAGGTGAACGTCGTCCTCGATGCGGACTCCTCCCCAACCGGGACGGTAGATTCCCGGCTCGATCGTCACCACGGCGCCCTTTCCGAGCAGGGTCTCGACGGTTTTTGCCAGCCGTGGCGCCTCGTGCACCTCGAGCCCCAGCCCGTGACCCAGGCTGTGCCCGAATGCCTCGCCGTAGCCCCGCTCTTCAATGTAGCTACGAGCCAGACCATCGGCATCTTGTCCCTTCATTCCCGCCCGCACTGATTTCGACGCGACGGCGTTGGCGTGCCTCACGATCTCGTAGATCTCGCGCTGCTCGCTCGAGGCGGGCCCGATCACCATCGTGCGCGTGATGTCGGAGCAGTAGCCCTTGTACTGAGCGCCGAAATCGAGAAGGAGCAGATCACCACGCTCGATCACGCGCGACGATGCGCGCGCGTGGGGTAGCGCCGCCCGCGGGCCCGATGCGACGATCGCCGAGAATGGAAATTCCTCGCTTCCTTCATCCCGCAGCGAGTGCTCGAGGATTCCAGCGACGTTCAACTCGGTCAATCCCGGCCGGATTTCCTTGATGGTCTTGGTCAGCGCGCGGATCGCGATCTCTCCGGCGTGCCTGATGAGAGCGACTTCGTCCGCATCCTTCGACTCGCGGAGCGCCTCGACCAGATTGATCTGTGGCCGCCACTGCCAGCGCGTGCCCTCGGCGAGCAAACGCTGAAAGTCGCGATGCAGCAGGTGGGCCGACTCGAATCCGACTACCTCAATGCCAGTGAGGCCTGCTGCCAAATTCCATAATCCTGTCCAAAGGCTCTGCGCCTCGATGCGGACCTTCGCGAGATCGCCGACTTCGTCGCGCACCTGGGTGTCGTAGCGAAAGTCGGTGATCAAATGAAGATCCCGCTGCGTCACGAGAAGGAGCGCGCTCGAGCCGGAGAAGCCGGTGAGATAGCGCACGTTGGGAAGGCTCGTGAGAACGAGTGCGTCGATGTGCGCGGCGGTGATCGCATCGCGGAGCGCAGTGACGCGCGCGAGTCGGCGATCAGCCATTGGCGGCAACCGGAAGACTCTTCACCAATCCGCGCAGAGCCAGCTCGTAGCCGTATGCGCCGAAGCCGCAGATGACCGCGAGCGCCGCATCGGCCAGCGCCGAGCGACGGCGCTCCGGCTCGCGCGCGAAGATGTTGGTGAGATGGACTTCAACGAAAGGAACCTTTACTCCCGCGAGCGCATCGCGAATGGCGAGACTGGTGTGGCTGTACGCACCCGCGTTCACGAGCGCACCGTCGGCACGACCGCGCAGGGCCTGAACCGCGTCGACGATCTCCCCTTCCCCATTGTGCTGCGAAAAAGTGAGGTCGACGCCGAGCTCCTTCGCGACCTTCAAGAGGTGCGACTCGATGTCGGCGAGAGTTTCAGTCCCATAGAGATCCGGCTCACGCACTCCGAGCAGATTGAGGTTGGGGCCATTGATGACGGCGATTCTCACTCGCCCGTGAGCCCGTCGAGCCAGGCGCGGAATTTCGCGACGTCTTCTTCCGATTCCTGCGCGTGCGGCATACGGGGATTCATGCGCGGCGTCGGCATCGGTGGCGTCGGCGGCGTGGCTCTCGTGGTGCCAGCCGTGCCGCTGAAGGCACCGGCAAGGCGTGAGGCCGCGCGGCTGTCAGAGGCGTTAACCGTTGCTCCGGCGAACACCGTGTCGAGCGAAGTGCTGGGAGCAGAGCTTCCGAGAGACGCGCCCGTGTCAGCCGGCATGCTGTTCCCCTGGCGCGGGCTTCCGCCGGGACCCCCAGCGGAACGCGGCGGCCGGCGGCGACCCAGCGTCGCAAAGAATTCCCTGATGGACGGCTGGCGCGCAGCGATGCTTGCGGGCTCGGCACGCGGCGCCTCACGCACGGGCGCTTCGATTGATTCGCGGCGACGTGCTGGTTCGGGCGACGGCCGCGCTTCCACGCGAGCCTCGCCGCGGTCAGCAGACTGGGTCGATGGCGAGGGCGGCGCAGCCCGCTCCCGGGAAGGTGTGACGGAAGGCGGCTCCTTGTGTGCCGGGACCGGAGACTCCGGATGCGCCGCGTGGTCCGCGGCCTCGATCTCGGCGATGCGAGCCTTGAGCGCCTGGTCGTCGGGGCGGGATTCGGCGAGCTGATAGTACACTCTCAGCGCGAGCTGCCTGTAGCCCTGCTGAAGATAGAGCTGCGCCATCGTCTCGTTGACGAATGGCTCAGGGCCGGGACCGGAGAACATGCGCTCTTCTTTCGGCGACGCACTGCGCTCGTGCACAGTCGCGCCAGGCGGCGGCGTCCAGCTCTCGAGCGCGTCTTCGTCGTCAGATCTCTTGCTGGTCGTGCCCGCGAGCGCCTGCGGGGGAACCTTGCCGCTGAGACCCTCGGTGCCGACCGGCTCGGGGGGCGTTTCCGGCTCCGCTCCGACGAGACCTTCGGCACCCATAAGCTCGTCCTGCCTGCCTCCGCGCAGACCTTCGGCGCCCAACCCCACGTCCGGGAATCCTGCCTGGACCGGATCGACGGGCTGGACCGGATCACCGGGCTGGACCGGCTCGACGGGGACAGGCTGAACCAGATCGACAGGATAGTGGCGCTCGAGTCCCGCGGGTGGCGCCGCGGCGGACACTTCCGCCGGGCGTGGCGCCGGCTCAGGAGCCGAAACGGGGGGCGCGGTGGGCTTTTCTGCCTCGAATTGCCGCAAGGGCGGAGCGGATTCGAAAGCAGCATTCAGAGCGGATTCAGACGACACAGACGGAGCCGGTGGCTCGGGCGTCGAGCTCTCCGCAACGATCGGTGCACCCTCAGCGTTGGTGATGAACGGGATGGCCTGGTCGCCGCCGTCGGCGTCGATGCCGGGAATCTCCTGCGGAGTTGGAACCGGCCTCGCGTCCGTCGAGGCCTCTATCTCGGACACCAGCGCAATTACCGCCGCGTCTTTCGGATCGGCGTCGAGCAGTCTCATGTACCACTTGCGAGCTTCGACGGTGTTGCCGGCCTGGAGCGACATGTCACCCAGCGATCTCAACGCGATGAGATTCTCGGGATCCAACGTGAGCGCGCGCTCGAAAACCTGCCGCGCCTCATCGAACTCGCCGGTCTCGTAGAGCGACTGGCCGTACACGATCTGTCCGCTCATGTGGCCGGGCATTTGTGAGAGCTGCGACCGGCAGATCTCTATCGCGCGCTTCGGCTGCCCGCCTTTGCGGTACTCGTTCGCGAGCGGAGCGAAGTACCGACGGGGGTTCTCCTCGAATTTTTCCTG
>JBGPHO010000271.1:0-3823 GCA_041484425.1 Gemmatimonadaceae bacterium | reverse complement strand
CGCGGACACCCCCGGTTGCGATGGCGCCGATCGCAAATTCCTCGTGCCCCGGTGCGCCCAGCTTCCGCACGACGAACACATCGAGGGGCAAATCGAGCGTGCGCGCTATTTCGTACGCGACAGGAACTCCTCCGCGCGCGAGCCCGAGAACGACTACATCCTGTCTCCCGGCAAAGCGGTCGAGCTTTTCCGCCAATTCGAGCCCCGCTTCGCGGCGGTTGAGAAAGCGCTTCATAGAGCCCCCTTCCAGAATTCGCGCGATGTGGCGCGCACGCATCGGCGGCAATTCTGCCGCCGCTACGTGCGCGTCTGAACGCCGGTCAATAGGCGACCGCGATCAGGTCTTCCACGTTCGTAACTCCGAGAGCCTGCCACGCAGCACGCTCAGCGTCCTGCCGCTCGGCGAACGAGCTGACGGTTCCCCGCAGGGTTACCCGGCCGTCTTTCGCTTCGATCGTAATCCTGTCGGCGTCGCGCTCGGCATGCCGCCGCATGGAGTCCTTGATCTTCTGACCCACCTCGTACGTAGAAGCCTTCTTGGGCTTCACCGCGATAAGGTTGGTTACACCCTTGACTCCGGTCAGATTGCGCACAGCTCCCTCCGCTGCCCACTTCTGGTACTGCCACTCGACGTCGCCTTCAAGGGCGATCCAGCCATCCTCGATAGTGGCCTTGATGCGGTCGTCCGGGACCTGGATGTCCCACCGTAGCGCGTTGACCACAGCGTGACCGATGTCGGTATCCGAGCGCTGATGCGTTCCGGGCAGCTTCACCTTGATCTCGTCGGCGACGGCCTTGACGCCTTCCAGGCGCTCGGCGGTGCGCTCCGCGGAGAACTTCTCGGCGTAGCTGTCGACGAACCCGGTCAGGGTGACGACGCCTCCCTTGGCCGAGACTCCGATTTCTGCCTCGCGGATGCTGGGCTCGAACTTGAGCTCGTCGAGCACATCACGCTGCAGTTGTTGGTCCGTTTTCATGATGTTTTTCCTCCCCTATGAGTGGTTCTGATTCACATGGAGGCAACTTCGCGGATTCGCGCGCAATAGTCTGTCGGCGCACCGTTGAAGATGTGTCGGCGAAACCAGTACATGCGTGTGCGAGCAACGCTGAGCAGAAGGAGCGTGAACCCCGACTGCGTCGGAGAGCGGCATAGTAGCGTCGGAGGACAGCGCCGGGCGCAGTTGTCCGAGACGCGCCGCTGCCAACCGAAAAACCGGCCGCCACGATCGCGGCGGCCGGTCTCGTCAGGCGATGACGGGCATTCCGTCGGGAAGTCGTGCCTCTTTAGCCGGCGCTTCTTCGTCGACCGCGCCAACAGGCCGAAGCACAAGCATCGCTGTGCGCGAGGTCCTCGTTACGACGTCCGCGACGCTCCCTCGCAGAGCGCGAGCAATGCCGCCGCGTCCGTGAGTCGCGATCGCGATGAGCTCCGCCTTCACCCTGGTGGCGTAGTCTGCGATCGCCTGAGCGATGTTCTCACCGATAACAACCTCGGTCGTCGTGAGAAAACCATCTTCGCGCAGCTTTGTCGCAGCGGTGAACAGATAGCGCTCCGCGGCGGCGAGGTCCTTGTCCCACCAGGGAATCTTCCCATCGGCGTTCCCCTTCCGGGAGAAAGTCGGGGGTACCAGAACGCGCAGAAGGCTGACCTCCGATTCTTCGACCTTCGCCAGGGCAATGACTTCGGGGAGAATCTGCTCTGCCAGACGTGATCCATCGAGGGGCACGACGATGCGCCTGAAGGGCTCTCCGGCCTCGGGATTCAGATAGCTCGCGTGGGGCTTGACCACGAGAACCGGGATCGTCGTATGACGGATGAGCGAATCCGTCACGCTGCCGAGCGACAGGCGCGCTATGCCGCCGCGCCCGTGACTGCTTATGACAATCAGATCCACCTTGTTACGGAGGGCGTATGCGTGCAAAGCCTCGGGCACGGGTCCGTCTTCGAGCGCCACCCCGATTTTCGCAACGCTGGTGCTCCTGCATTCCGCGGCGAGGGCGTTGAGCTCCCTAAGAATCCTGTCCCGCTCCTGCCGCAGCACTTCCGCCGAAACCGTAGCCGCTTCCGGGGAAGACTCCATTCCAAAGAACGCTCCGGTGGAATGAACGCGTACGAGCCGGATCCTTGCCTGACTGCGCTCAGCAACTCGCAGCGCCACCCGAATCGCCTCGCGATCGAAGCCCGACCCATCGGTCGGGACCATGATCATCTTGTACATAGGGACCTCCGCGCGGTACGAACAACTGAACATTGGGGCGCAATTGCGCCTCCTTACTTCCAATGTTCGCGTCAGGTCCGAACGAAACAGTCAGCCAATGGTTGATTTATTGTCGGAGTTTCCCCTGTTGAGTGCCGGCTGCTCGACCCAGGCGTTCAACCGTGTAGGGGTTTCCCCGAAAAAGAATGGGGATTCCGCAGCGAAACTTCAGTCACATACCCGCGAAAGTTGAGGTGAAGTCCGACAGTTAGTGCGCCCCGCTGTTCGTATCCTGCGTGCGTAATTCGAGGCATCCGCATTTCACGAACTGAGGAAACGAAGATGAGAAAGGCTTTACTGACTGTTTCAGCACTCCTTGCAGTTGCCACCACGGCCGGCGCACAAAGCGCCAGCGCCATTCGCCTCCGGCTCGATCCGGCCAGTGAAGTGACCATCGAAGGAACCTCTTCGATGCACGCTTTTCACTGCAAGACCAACAAGATCAACGCCTACGTGGATGTAGATCCCGGCTACACCAAGGATCTCACCAAGGTTGCGCGTCCGATCGTGAGCGTGAAGGTCAACATCGTCGTGCGGACGCTCTCCTGCGGCAATGGGCAGATGGACAAGAACATGTACAGTACCCTCGATGCCGACAAGAATCCGCTCATCAAGTACACGATGTTGGGATACGACATTCTCGATGGTAGTGCGTCACCTGCCGCCTTCGTCGCGAAAACGACCGGCACCCTGACGATTTCCGGTCAGGAAAAAGTCCTCAGCATGACGATCAACGCCGAGCGACTGAGCGATGGCAAGGCCACCGCGCAATCCGAGCAGGTCATTCGCATGACCGACTTCGGCATTAAGCCGCCCAGCTTCATGTTCGGAAGGCTCAAAGTCGGAAATGAGGTCACGGTGAAGTTCAACCTGAAAGCCGGACCTGAGCTTCTCGCGCAGCTCGCCGCAATCAATGGCGGCACACAGTAGGACCGCTCCACAGCACACTGATCCAGCAAGACATAACGCATTCAATAAAACGGAGACCAAGTGAAAACCAGATTTATCGTCCTTAGTGCCGCTCTCGCTACGGTTGCTTTCGCGCCGGTTTCGAGCGCCCAGGGAACCAGCAAGATGACTGTCGGCATGTCCGTGCCGACGCCCGCGACGATCGATACCATGTCCGTCGTTGTCGCCGTGCCCGAGTCGACCACGATCGACACGGTCAAGAAGATCGCACGCGTAAAAACGCAAAGCAGCTTCCTTTCGACCGCGCCCGGAATCCAGATGCAGAACTACCGTCCCGAGGACAAGCGCGGGATCAACGTCTTTGAAACGCCGAAGGACGAGTCGGTTGCCTACGAAGGATTCAAGCTCCAATGGGGCGCTGCGTTCACGCAGCAGTTCCAGGGCCTCGACCACAGCAACACCGCGGCTCCTGTCCTGGTCACCACGGCTGGCGTCACCAGCAATGTGAATCAGCTGATCCGTATCGGACACGGCCCCAATAACGCGACAGCCAATCTCTACCTGAACGGTCAGCTCGCTCGCGGAATCCGCGTTGCGATGACCACCTACTCCTCGGCTCGGCACCACAACGAGACGTGGGTGAAGGACGGATACCT
>JBGPHO010000270.1:0-3838 GCA_041484425.1 Gemmatimonadaceae bacterium | reverse complement strand
TCCGGTAAAGTGACCGACAAACCCATCGCTCTGCGCAAAATCAATCTCCACGAGCGTGCCGGCGGGTTGTCCCGTTGCGATTCGTCCGGTTACAGTGAGAGTACCGCTCGGTCCAGCCTCGGCGGAGAATGTGCCGGTACCGGTGATCGTCGAGTCGTGCACGCTCAACTGAAGCACGGTGGAAATTCCGGGAGCATCAAAGACCCGGGACCATGTCCCGCGCAGCTCGACCGCGATAACCCGCGGATCGCTGAGATCAAGCGGGCTCGTGCAGGCTGAGCTGGCGACCAGCGCGAGCGCTGCGACCAACTGACGCGAATTGGACATTGCCACTGCCGTTAGTTTGATGTTTATGCCGTAAGCATCCGATCGCCGCAGATGTTACTCCATAACTCGAGCGATATCCGATCGGGTCGGTGGACAGCAACCTCATGGGACGTGAACGACACTAATTTGGCGGTATGCGCGGGCGGCACGCGAGTGCCGCTACGGCGCGCAAAAAAAACCGGTCTGCCAGAAACATGATCGACGCGCCCTCCGAGAAATGAACGAGCTTTCCGATTTCGGGAGAGCATGGCTTGCCCTGGCGATTGTTTTCGGATTGCACGTGATCGATGAGGCAGCCCACCACTTCCTCGACTGGTACAATCCGATTGCGAAACGCATTCGGAGCAAACTCGGTGGAGTGCCATTCCCCCCGGGTTTCACGTTTTGGCCCTGGTTGATCGGCCTGCTTGCAATTACCGCCGCTTTTCTTTTTCTAACTCCGCTCGCCTACCATGGCCGTGCGTGGCTGCAACCCATCGCGATTGCCTTTGCATTGATCAATATCTTCAATGGTCTTCTCCATCTGGTTGCTGCGGTGATTCTAAAGCGAGCCGTGCCGGGAGTCTTGAGCGCGCCGCTACTGCTCGCAGCGTCTGCATGGCTGCTTTATGCCGCGACCCATCTGATCGCAACCTGAGTCTTCCCACTCAGAACAGAAGACAGCCTGGCTCCACGCTCGCAGCAGAGGGTTAACCGCGCGGAACCGTTGTGCTCCGCGCATACGTGATGATAGCAACCGCACAGATTACGATCGCCGCGGCAAGACCGGTCCGAAGCGACAAACTCTCACCCGCGATCGCCCACCCGAGAAGTACCGCTACAATTGGATTGACGTACGCGTAGGTTCCGAGTCTCGCCGGAGAGACTTTGTCGAGTAGCCAGATGAACGACGTGAAGCCGAGCAGCGACCCGAAAGTGATGAGATAGAGCAAGCCTACGGCGGATGCGTTCGAGACGCGATGAATGTCCGTGTGAGCGAGCTCGCCCGTGGCTGCTCCAACGATCAGCAATAGCGAACCACCGCCGAGCATCTCCATCCCTGTGGTGAGCAAGCCAGACTCAGGTAGCTGTGCGTCGCGCGACCAGAAGGAGCCGATCGCCCAAGACAAGGAGCCCAGTATCAGCACCAGGGCGCCAATGGGACTCACATCCCCGTGACCGCCGATATGCGACGGCCCCACGAGCACTACGATTCCGATGAAACCGAGGACCAGTCCGAGCAGGACTGCACCGCTTGGGCGCTTGTGCGGCGGCCTGACCCACTCGATAATCACGAGCCAGAAGGGAAGAATCGACACGAGCAGCGCCGTGAGGCCCGACGGAACGATCTGCTCCGCCCATACGACTGCTCCATTTCCACCGAGGAGGAGGAAACCGCCAGCGACGATTGCATTGCGCCAGTGGAGACGCGCCGGCTTTAGCGCTCCCCGATACCGCGCCCAAAGGTAGAGCATCGCTCCGGAAATCACGAAACGAACTCCGCCCATGATGAACGGTGGAATCGTCTCGACGGCGTAGCTGATCGCGAGGTAGGTCGATCCCCAGATCAGATAGATCGAGGCAAACGCAGCGATTATCTGCGCGCGCGAGGCGTGGCTGCGTCCGTCGTTCAATGAAGGGAGATGGAGACGGGTGAGGAGATCGGCACAAATCTACTGGGCCGCCATCGATGCCGTCGATCAGTCGAGCGTCGTGTCCCTGCGATCGCGTTTTTTCGTCGAGTGCCGCTTCTTCGAGTCGAGCCGGGCTTCCTTTGCGGCTCTCGTCGGCTTCGTCGCCCTTCGTTTTCGGGGAATGATGAGCGCTCGTCTCACGAGATCGGCGAGCCGTTCTTCCGCCAGGTCGCGATTGCGGCTCTGGCTCCGCATGTCGCTCGCGACGACGCGGATGCTTCCCTCCGTCGTGAGTCGGGACGCGAGCTTCTCGCGCAGGCGCGCGCGTTGCTCCTCAGTGAGCGCGCGCGAGCCGACCACGTTCCAGAAGATCTCGACGCGCGACGATGTCTTGTTCACGTGCTGTCCTCCGGCGCCCGACGACCTCGACACCCGCACGTCGAGTTCACCTCGCGGAATCGAGAGCGACTCGTTGACCGCGAGGAGATTCCGGGGTGCGGTCGCCGAAGTGTCGCTCACGGCATCAGCGCCAGCGGAACAGCTTGAGCGCGGCGAAGAACGTGACTACCCCCCAGACGAGTATGACGAGCATTTGGGGAGTGACCGAGGCGAACGATGCTCCTTCGAGCATGTTGGCGCGGAGCGCATCGTTCACAGCTGTGAGCGGAAGCAGCTTGATGAACGGCTGAACGACCTGCGGAAAGTTCGCGGACGAGAAGAACACGCCCGAGAAAATCCACATCGGTAGCATGATGAAATTCATGATTCCCGATACGGCTTCGGTCGTGCGTGCCCGTGATGCCGTAAGCAGCCCAAGGCCGCCAAAGGAGATCGCTCCGAGCAGGCAGATCAGAAACAGCGTAGCGAGTGAGCCGCGCAGCGGAACGCCGAACGCCCAGTGTCCGAAGCCAACGAGTGTCACGACTTCCAGAATCAGAAAAACCAGTCGCGAGCACATGTACGAAAGGAGATATTGCGCGCGCGACATCGGTGTCGCCATCAACCGTTTGAGCAGCTTCTTGCTGCGCGCCGTGACGATCGAGAAACCGAGTCCCCAGATGCTGCTCCCCATGAGATTCATGCCGAGCAAGCCGGGAATGAGGAAGTCGATGTAGCGTGAGCCGGCTTCCGTTACGTAGGTATCGGTCGCGCGAACCGCATCCACTCTGCCCGCTCCCGTTTGGACGGCGCGGTCCACCATCAGGCGCGCGTTCACCGCTTCGCTGCGTCCACGATCGTACACATAGCGGACGCTGTCCTTTGCCGATCCTGGGACAACGAGCAGCGCCACCCTTCCAGTGCGAAGAGCGCGTGCCGCGCCACTGTCGTCGTACGTCGTAACTACGAGCGTGGAATCCCTGGCGATGGATTGGACCACTCCGGCACTTGCCGTGGTACCCGTGACGACTCCGACCTGCACCTTGTCCGGCCCGCGCTGTCTGAACGCGATTCCCAATCCCGCCGCGAGGAGAATCGGGAAGATGAATGTCCAGAACACTGCCTCGGGCTCGCGTATGAACTCGCGGAAGCGAACGAGGGTGAGCTGCACCATCGAGCTCTTCATGAAGCCTCGCCTGGGCTGAGGCACCAGCTCGCGGCGCGCCATCTCCTCAGTGATCGGAAACGGAATTCGCTCACTCATCGCGCAAGGTCCTCCCCGTGAGTGACACGAATACGTCTTCCAGCGTCGCCGAGGTCTTTCTCGGCTCCGGCGGCGGCAAATGCGAAACGTCCACGGCGTCTATCAGCTCGCGTGGAGTCCCCAACGCGATAACATGGCCGTGATCCACGATCGCCACGCGATCACACAGCCGCTCGGCCTCCTCCATGTAGTGGGTCGTGAGAACGATCGTCCTTCCCTCCGCCTGGAATTTTGCGATCAGGTCCCAGAGTCCACG
>JBGPHO010000269.1:0-3870 GCA_041484425.1 Gemmatimonadaceae bacterium | reverse complement strand
ATCGGCTGCGGTTTTTCGACGATTTGAGCGGCGATCAATTGCTGCGCGGTTTTCTTGCCGGGAAATGGATGCGCCCCCGCGATGAGCTCGTACGCAACGACGCCCCAGGCGTAGAGATCGGAGCGCTCGTCGACGTGATCGCCGGCCGCCTGTTCCGGCGACATGTAGCCAGGTGTGCCAACCGTGGAACCAGCACCGGTCAAGCTGTGCAGGCGCGGTTGAGTTTTCGCGGCGTTGATGGCCTTGGCGATTCCGAAGTCGGTGACGACCGCAGTTCCGCCCGACAGCAGCACGTTCTCAGGCTTGATGTCGCGATGCACGACGCCGTGCTCGTGCGCGTACTCGAGAGCGCGGCCGATGTCGCCGAGTATCCGCACCGCTTCACTAAGCCTGGGCGGCGGGCCCTGTTGAATTCTCTCGCGCAGAGTGAGCCCTTCGATGAAGGGCATACTATAAAATGGCAGCGCGCCGGCTGTACCGGCGGCGAGAACAGGAACGATGTTGGCTTGCTGGAGCTTTGCGACCAGTCTGATCTCGCGCGTGAAGCGCTCGATGTTCAACGTCGCCGAGAGATCCGGCATCAGGATCTTGACGACGACGTCGCGCCCCAACGCCTCGTCGCGCGCAAGGAACACGAGCGCCATCCCCCCGCCGCCCAGCTCACGCTGGATAGTGTAGTTCGCGCCGAGCGCGCGCTGGAGGTTTTCGCTCAGGTCGGACGTGGGATTCTCCTGAGGCAGGGATCGATTTAATCTAGGGCACGGGGTCTGGCGGGGCGGTAGTTCGTTCCCTCGGACGAGGATACCGAGGCAGAGGGCCGTAGGCTTTGCGGCAGCTAGGCTGCGAGCTTATCCGGTGGCGTTCGGCGAGGGGTAAACGGGTTCGCGACGGGACTCGAGGGTCCGCATTATCCTCGGCATTACTGCCAAGAACGCCTGTATGAAAGCTTCCAGCTTATGAGCTGCAAAGCTTACAGCTTTCTGCTTCGGTTCTGTGGATGCAGTTAACGTCCTCGATCCCTAACTTACGGCAGTCTTCGTCGGCAGTATCTTGAAGGAGTAGTACTGTAACACGCTGCATCTGCAGGCTGGACCGGGGGGAGACACGATGATTTACACTGAAGAGGTCGTTCCGCTCGAGACGTCGTCGCGCAAGCCGACCGACGAAGAGCTTGACGCTTACGGGATTACCGATCGCGGAAAGGTTCGGGCAGAGAATCAGGATCATTTCCTCCTCGGATCCCTCCGCAAGCGCCTCAACATTCGACAGTCGAGTCTCGCACTCGACAAGATCCCGCTCGCGGAAGAGCGTGTCGCTTCGTTCATGATGGTCGCCGACGGTGTGGGCGGAGGACTGAAGGGCGAGCAGGCGAGCCGGATGGCCCTCGAGGTGGTGACCCGGTACATCGCCGAGAGTGCTCGTTGCTACTATCAGTTCGACGAGGAAGGTGTCGATCTGGGCCACTCGCTGGAGGAAGGTGCGAAGAGGTGCCACGACGCGCTTCAGGAACGCTCTGCATCCGACCCGGAAGCGGCTGGAATGGCGACCACGCTCACGCTCTACATTGGCGTGTGGCCGTGGATCTACCTCCTTCAGGTCGGGGACTCCCGCTACTACCAGTACCGTGACGGCGTGTTGACCCAGATGTCGCGGGACCAGACGCTCGCGCAGGAGCTGGCTGACCAGGGAATCATGCCCAAAGATCTCGTGCTCAAGTCACCGTTGGCGAACGTTCTCTCCAGCTCGATCGGGGGACAGCAGACGGCGCCCGTCGTCACCCGGATTCTGAATTCCTGGGGGACGGTGCACCTCCTCTGCAGCGACGGACTCACTCGGCACGTTTCGGACGAGAGAATCGCCGAGCGGCTGGGCGCGATGCGGTCAGCGCGGAAGGTCGCGGAGGAGCTGGTTCAGGATGCTCTGGACGCTGGAGGGACGGATAACATCACGGTGATCGTCGGACGGGCGGTTCCCAAGGACTAGACGGAGTTCCCTCGAACGGGACGAGCAAAGTTCGCCCCGTTCGTTTCGATAATACCAAAGCGGGGAGCCGTCGGCTTTGCAGCTGATCGCGGGGAGCTTTCATACTGGCGCACTTTGTCCTGGCGAACTTCAACCTCGCGAACTTGATCCAGAAGGCTCAGCGGTAGTCTTCTTCAGGGTTATTCGTTTCAGGAGCCCGTGAAGCATTTTTCTCACCTCGACTAGTTCAGCGAGCAGAGAGCCAGCCTCGGCATCCGCTATCACCCCGATTTCTCGCGCCAGCATTAGGTGATACTCCAGCTCGTATGCTGAGTTGAGACTGTAATGAAGGAATCGAGCGAAGTCGCGCTCGCTCTCCTGTCTCCTTCCCTCGACAATGTTTGTCGGAATCGACATCGCCGACCGAATGATCTGGCTCCGCAGGGATGCGTAGCGCGAGGCTCGGACTCCCATGGCGGTTCGATGAGCGCGAAGCGCAAGCGCATGCGCCTTTTGCCATACCTGAAGATTCTTAAAATCGTCAGTGCAACGCACCTCGAACCATTTAATCGATGTCAACAGATGCGGTTGCTTCGGAATCCGCCGGAAAGCTCAAAGCGATTAGCTGCAAAGCCGGCGGCTCCTTGCTTCGGTTTTGTGGATGCCTCCCCGCGCCGTCACGCTTCCCCGGCATCCACGCTACCCAAAGGCTCGTTTGATGATCTCCTGCGCCTCCGATTGAATCCGCTTGAGATGCTCCCGGCCCTTGAAGCTCTCAGCATAGAGCTTGTAGATATCCTCAGTCCCGGAGGGTCGAGCCGCGAACCACCCACTCTCGGCCACAACCTTCAGCCCGCCAATAGCATTCGCGGACCCGGGCGCCGTGGTCAGTATGCTCACGATCTTCTCGCCCGCAAGCTCCGTCTCCTTGACGTCGCTCGCTGAAAGCCTGGCGAGAACTTTCTTCTGCTCCGCGGTGGCGGGCGCATCGATCCGCTCGTAAACAGGATCCCCAAATTCGCGAGTGAGATCCTGGTAAAGCTCGCCCGGATCCTTTTCGGTCACCGCCGTCATCTCCGCCGCGAGCAGGCCCATGATGATCCCATCCTTGTCCGTCGTCCACGCGCCGCCATCTCGGCGCAGGAACGAAGCGCCCGCGCTCTCCTCGCCTCCGAATCCGAGTGAGCCGTCCATCAGTCCATCGACGAACCACTTGAACCCAACCGGTGTCTCCTTGAGTGTGCGCCCGAGTCGCGCTGTCACGCGGTCGATCATGCTGCTGCTGACGACCGTCTTCCCCACCGCGGCGGTCGCCGGCCATTGCGGGCGGTGCATGAAGAGGTACGAGATCGCGACCGCGAGGTAGTGATTGGGATTCAGAAGGCCTGTGCTCTTCGCGACGATGCCGTGCCGATCGTGGTCGGTGTCGCACGCCCACGCGACGTCGAAGCGATCCTTGAGCCCGATCAACCCCTGCATCGCGTAGGGTGACGAGCAATCCATCCTGATCTTGCCGTCCCAATCCACCGTCATGAATCGAAAGGTCGGGTCGACGACGTCGCTCACGACGGTCAACGGAATCCTGTACCGATCCGCAATCACCCCCCAGTAGCGGACGCCGGCGCCGCCGAGTGGGTCGACGCCGAGCGTGAGATGAGCGGCGCGAATGGCGTCGAGGTCGATGACCGCCGCGAGGTCGCCGATGTACGCGTCCATGTAATCGTGACGGTGTGTCGTCGTGGCGCGCTTCGCCGTGGTGAACGGAACCTGTCGCACTCCCGCGAGACCATCGGCCAGAAATGCGTTCGCTTTGTCCTGAATCCAGCCAGTTATGCCCGAGTCCGCGGGCCCTCCGTTGGGAGGATCGTACTTGAATCCGCCATCCTCAGGCGGGTTGTGGGACGGCGT
>JBGPHO010000268.1:0-3881 GCA_041484425.1 Gemmatimonadaceae bacterium | reverse complement strand
TCGGCGACCAAGCGTCCCGCCTTTTTGCTGTCGTGGGTTGTCTTGAGCGTGCTGGTTCACGCATTCGTGATCGGTGTTCCAGCGGCGTTATTCTCGCGAGTCGCACTGCGCACAAGTGGGCACTCGCACCGGAGCTGACTGTTACCGCCCCACGGTTGCTCGTCAATGCGCGATGTGCTTCGTATAGGCGTCGGCTTTCATCAGGCCGTCGATCTCCGACGCGCTGCTCGGCTTGATCTTGATCATCCAGCCGGCGCCGTAGGGATCGGTATTCACCAGGGCTGGCTCCTTGTCGAGCCGCTCGTTGATCGCGACGACCTCGCCCGCAATCGGCGCGAACAGCTCTGATACCGCCTTCACCGCTTCGATCGTCCCGAACACATCGTGCTTGCCGAATTTCGTCCCGACTTTCGGCAGCTCTATGTAGACAATGTCGCCGAGCTCGCCCTGGGCGTAGTCGGTGATGCCGATCTCCGCGTTGCCGTCCTTGCCCTTGCGGACGTACTCGTGCTCTTCAGTGTACTGGAGATCGTTCGGGATTTTCGCCACTTGTGCTCCGCTATGGTGATGCGTGCGGGGACCGCCGCGCGCGAAGTCTATCCGCGCCCCAAAACAGAGTCAAGAAACGCTGGCCTGGCTCTCCCTAGCACCGACATTGCTCCCCATGGCACCGACATCGCTCCTCATGACGCGGACATCGCTCCCATTAACGCGGGTATCGCTCACTGCGTCGACCGCATCGCGCTGAAGAGAGCTCCAAAGCGCGTCGACATCGCGCTCGAGTTCTTCAAGTGACCCGTTGTTATCGATACAGTAGTCCGCCCGTGCGCGCTTGAGCTCGGCGGGCATCTGCGCGGCGATCATGTTCATCGCCTCGGTCTCTTCCAGACCGCGGGTGGTCACCAGACGCTCGAGCCGGAGGGGTCGAGGAGCATCCACGAGCACGATCGCGTCGAATTCATCGACGAGGTTCCTCTCGAAGAGGAGAGGGATCACACAGACGACGATCGGATCACCACGCTCCTTGGCGCGGGCGACCTCGCGATCCTGCATCCGCGCAACGCCAGGGTGGACGATTCTGTTCAGCGCGTCGAGCTCGCTTTGTTCGGCGAACACGATCCGGCGAAGCGCGTCCCGGTCGAGGCTTCCGTCCTGCTTGATTACGTCTTTTCCCCAGCGCTTCACGATGTCCCTGAGCGCCTGTGTCTCCGGTCGCACCGCTTCACGCGCTAGCTCGTCCGCATCGATGATGGTGGCGCCGCGATCGGCCAGCATCCTCGCGACCTCTGATTTTCCGCTGGCGATGTTTCCGGTCAGTCCGATGAGAATCATCTTTCACTGGATCGAGGTGGAGTCAGCCGCGTATATGGCCAAGATAGGAAACTCTCCTACCTATGTCACGCATAAACAGCTGCTTGGACTGGCGGATCCATCTCAGCAGTCAATCGAGCTGCTAAAGAAGCGGAACCTGAGCCGCGTCGCCCGGGGGAACGGTGTGACACATCCTGCAGCGCGCTTCGTACGACTCCGTACCGCCCACCATGATCTGCGGCGAGTTGTATGGAGCCGGCCGGCCCCCGATCAGCCGTTGATTGCGGCTGGCGGGGCCTCCGCAGAGTACGCAAATCGCGTGCAGCTTGTCCACGACCTCAGCAATTGCCATTAGATCCGGCATCGCCCCGAACGGCTCCCCGCGGAAATCCGTGTCTGTCCCGGCCACGATTACCCGGCGGCCCCTGGCGGCCAGCGAGGTGACCAGCGGGACTATCCCCTCATCAAGGAATTGCGCTTCGTCGATCGCGATCACGTTCGCCATCGGGTCGATCTGCTGGTTGATCTGCGCCGCGGAATCGGCGGGGATTGCCTCGACTGTACGTCCGTCGTGGCTCGAGATCGAGTAGATCCCCGCGTATCTCGCGTCCAGGTGCGATTTGAACACCTGCACCCGCTTTCGCGCGATGATGGAGCGGCGCACGCGGCGGATCAGCTCCTCGCTCTTGCCGCTGAACATCACGCCGGCAATCACTTCGATCCATCCACCGCTCTGGTGGAATGGTCCACTCGGCCCACTCACGAGCGATCGCGATCTCTACGCGGTGAGCTCCCGCGGGTTGGTCTGTCGGTCGACCCGGGTCGGCGGGTAGGACGCGGCCGATCGCTTGACGGCCGATCGCTTCGCGGCCTATCGCTTCGTGGCCGATCGCCTGTCGCACCGCGGTCCGGACGCTCCCGCGCTCCCGCGGAGCGCTCGCGATCCTCGCGATCCCGTTCACCGCGCACCACGACGCGCCGTCCCTTGATCATCGAGCCGTTCACGCGGGCGATCACGCCGGCCGCGTCGCCCTCCGCCACTTCGACGAGCGCGTGGCTCTCCTGCAAATCGATCTTGCCGACTCTATCTCCGGGAATCCCGCCCTCTCCGGCGATGATGCCCATCAGATCTCCGACCTTGACCCCATCGCGCGTGCCGATTGTCATGAAGAGTCGCGTCATGCCCCCTGCACCGGCGCCGGCTCTCGGGCGCTCGCTATCGGCGGGTCTCGCCCGTGCAGTCGGCACCTGATTGGCTTCGGCCTGGCGTCGCTGAGCCCTCTCGCGCTCCAATACGTAAAGAGCTGCGGCAGCGAGCTCCGTCCCGTCGAATTCCAGGAGCAGCGGCTCCAGCGCTATGATCTCGCGGGTGGGAACTCCGCGCGTGAGCACCGCGCGCAGCTCCTGGCGCACCGCTTCCTCCCGGTCATGGGCGCGGCGCTCGGGCCCGTGAAGATTCAGCGGGGCGAGCCTTCCGGCCGCCAGCTCCCTGAGCCAGGCGACTTCGCCCGGCGCTGCGACGACGACGACCTGAACCGGCTTCGCCTGCGAGACTCGGTGCAGCTCCGCCGGGGTCACCGGTGGCTGATAGAAAATCACCGTGTGCGTGGCGACGCTCCCGACATAGCCGCGAGTCACCGTGATCGACTCGTCGTCTTCGTGGTAGCCAAGAGTCCTCAGGATGCGCGCTGCTTCAGTGGCAGCGGCCTCGTCGCGCGCCACGATCACCGCCGACGGGGGATCGAGGTCATCGAGCAGCCTCCGAAGCGCGCCGGCTCGGGCGCTGCCGGCGACGGTGACGTACTTGATGATCGGCATCTCGTAATCCGCGGGTATCTGCGGCGCTTCCATATCCGCTGGTCCCACTCGCCGGGCACGCCGGGCGTAGCGCTCGACCAGGTTCTCCACCGCGGGCGTCAGCTTGCGGGTGACGACGACGCGTCCCGCCTCACTGAGCTCGCCGAGGACTCCTTCGAGTGCGGTAACGGTGTCGGTACCTTCCTCGAGAATGTCATCCGCCCAGGCGATGGCTACGGTGCGTACCGTGTCGAGCTTGAGGAGTGAGGCGCGCACGAGCTCCAGGAGCTGCGCCGGCGTTCCCGCCACGGCGAGAACCGGCCGGGTCTTGAAGATTCGACCGGCGCGCGCGGCATTCGTGATGGGCACGACCTCGATTCCAGCCTGACCGGAAAGACGGAGAACTTCCTCCGAAATCACGAGAGCCGTTTCCACATCGCGAGTCACCACCACGACTTGCGTGCCTCCGGCCGATAGATCGACGCGGGCAAGAACAGGAGTCAGGAATTCCGCAATCGACTCGGTCGTGTGTGGGAGCGTGTAGACCAGACTTTGACTGCGTCCAGCCTGCCCGGAGGCGCGCTCTCCAATTTCCTCCAATTCCGGCATCCTCGACCTCTATTTCGCAACGTGGCGTAGTGCGCGCCCCGCCGGTATCGTTATATGTCTTCCCACCGCGCGGCGTCGCCGCTCACCAAAGATAGCAGCATCGGGGCACCCATGATTACCGCCATCGTATTGATAAAGGCCGAGCCACAGCGAATCGCCCAGTG
>JBGPHO010000267.1:0-3884 GCA_041484425.1 Gemmatimonadaceae bacterium | reverse complement strand
TCCGCGAATCCGCATGCGGTCGGGCTCGAGCTGGAGCTGATTCCGGTTCACAAGACAACCCGCACGCGCGCGCTCGCCACAAACGACGCGCGCGCATCGACGGCCGAAGTGCTGTCGCTTCTTGGACAGCGCGAAGGCTGGCGTGAACAGTCGAACGGCGGCGACCCGCCATCCTGGAAACTCGCGGATGGTGCGTACATCTCGTTCGAGCCCGGCGGACAGATAGAGATCAGCACTGCTCCCAAGCCGACGGCGTCCGAAGGCATCGACTCGACGCAGAGTCTCGTGAAGCTGATCCGCGATGCAATGTCGAATGCTGGCATCGAGCTGGTCGCGCGCGGAGTCGACCCGTTCAACACCATCGATGATGTGCCGCTCCAGCTTCAGCGCGAGCGTTACACCGGCATGACGCGCTACTTCGATTCCATCGGGCCGTCGGGCGTGCAGATGATGCGACAGACAGCGGCGCTCCAGATAAATCTCGAGCGGGGAGAGGATCCAAAATCCAGGTGGAGGCTCCTCAACAGCCTCGCGCCCATCGTCGTCGCTCTTTTCGCGAACTCGAAGCAATACGCGCGCAAGGCGACGGGGTGGGCGAGTTACCGCGCTCAGCTCTGGAGAACGCTCGATCCTTCACGGACTGGAATCATTTACAACGAAGTCGCCCCCGTCGAGCGATACCTGACCTTTGCCCTGGATGCGGTCGCCATGCGCGGCGGAGGTCCGGGCTATCGCGCATTTCGTGATTGGCTTCGAGACCCGGCAATAAACAGGGATGACTGGCTGTTCCATCTATCCACGCTCTTCCCGGAAGTGCGACCCAAGGAGTTCTTCGAGCTGAGATCGGCCGATACGATCGATCCCGTTGCACTGGCGGCGCCGGTGGTGTTCGTGACCAGCCTCGTGTACGACGCGGAGAGTGCCCAACGAACGGCCGAGTTGATTGGTGCGCCCAGTGACAAATTGCTCGAGCGCGCGGGGCGGTTGGGTTTGGCCGATCCCGAGATACGTCGAATCGCTTCGCGGCTGGTAGTGCTGGCGCTCGAAGGTGGCCGGCGATTGGGTAGCGACTACATCCGGCGACCCCATCTCGAGGCCGCCTATCAGTACTTTGCGCGCGCTCTCTGAGGCAACCACATTTGAGCCAATGATCGCCCGAGGCTCAGTCTTGTTGTTCGCCATCGCCGGCACCCTTGGCGCATCGCTGCAGATTCCGGCGCAAGCTGCCTCAAGTCCGGCGCGGACGATTCTCGCCATCGGCGCCCACGCCGGCGACATGGAGCTCACCGCCGGTGCGGTGCTCATCAAGCAGCACAAGCTCGGCGATCGCGTCGTGATTCTCCAGATGACCCTCGGGGAAGGCGGCAATCCTCGACTCTCACCCGGTGTGTACGGAGCGCAGAAGCGTCGCGAATCGCTCGCCGCGGATTCAGTGATCGGCGCCGAGACGATTTTCGCACCCTATCGCGACGGGGAGATCCCGAACGACGAAGCCGTGCGCAGGTACGTCGCCGACGTCATCCGCATGGTCAAGCCGACCCACATCATCACTCATTGGTCCCACAGCATCCATAAGGATCACGCGAACACGAGCCTGATCGTGCAGGACGCGGTGCTGCTCGCCTCGCTCGAGGGTGTGGTGACGCAGCACCCCGCACACCGTGGTGTTCGCGGGATCTATTACGCCGACAACTGGGAGGACGCGGAATCGTTCTCTCCTTACATCTATGTGGGGGTCAGCGACGAAATGGCGCAGTGGAGAGAGGCTGTTACAAAGTACGAATTCGTCGGCGGTCGGATCTCTTCGTTCAGATATCTCGATTACTACGACGCCCTCGCCACTGTGCGCGGTGCGATATCCGGCAAAGGCAGGGCGATCGCATTTGACATTGACTCTTTCGGAAAACGTCGAGTACTTGATTCGCTTCCGTAGTTCGCTCACACTCGGTGACATCATGATCACACTATCGGCCCAGCACACACTCCGATCCCGGCGACTGATAGTCGCGGCCCTAATCCTGTCCGCATGTGTCATTACCACCCGGGCGGGTGCCCAGACGCCGCCTCCGACGGTAAGCGTCAGCTTCGGCATCGACACTACTATCACTGACGTCGGAAGCGTGGTTCGACTCGTACGCGCATATCTCGCGAGTCCCGATTCGTCGGCGCGAAGTCGTGGACTCTGGAGCACGGCGACCGATTTCGATCGCCACGTCGGCGACCTGACGACAGACGCGTATCAGGGGTTCCCGGCCACCATCGTAAGCGTCGCGTCGGACGGACCCGGCGACAGCGTATACGTCGTCAGGGTGTTGTACGCCCAAGGCGATAGCACCGGCGGCCGTATCTCACCTCTCGCTATGCAGCGTCTCTTCGCCGTTAGAGAATCGGGCGCACCATTTGGCTTCAGGTTATCAGGCGCTCTTCCGCGTTTAACGCGCGAATGGGAGCAACGCACGAAGGCGCGAGTGACATTCTGGTATGCGCCGGGACAACATCCCGATCCCGCAAGGATCTCGCGTACGTCGAGCTTCGTTGACTCGGTGGCAACTCTGTTTCACGTGCCGCCGCCAAACCACCTCGACATGTACGTCACCCGGTCGATGGAGGAAGCATTGCGAGCAATCGGTCTCGACTTCTTCCCCGAAGCCTCCGCCGATCGGGGCCGGGGCGGACGGGGTCTTTTCGGCGGAATTATCCTGGCTGGCAATCCCGCGCTGAGCGAAGGCTACGTCCACGAGGTGGCTCACGTGATTCTCGGCCCTACGTTCCCCAGTCGCAGTCGGCTCTTTGCTGAGGGTGTAGCGACGTGGCTCGGTGGCTCCCGCGGTCGCACAACTCGGGAGATGTATACGCGCCTCCGCCAGATCCAGACCGCGCGGCCCACGCTCACCCTCGGACAAGTCCTCAACAACGACATTCCAGACGCGCAAGCCGAGGAAATGACGGATGCCTTCTACGCTACAGGTGCTGTTATCGTAGACTCAGTGTACCGGCGCGCCGGGATCGCTGGGCTTCGCGCACTCGCTCAGTTGAATGGCGATCCGAAGTCGCTCCTGGCAGCCCTACCTCGCCAACTTGGAATCACTGATTCCGACCAGAGCGCAATCGATCGTTGGTGGCGCAGCCAGGTTACCAAGATTTCTGCTGCACGGTAGCGCTGCTTGCCTCACGATCTGATGCTGCTCGTTCGCATTCTCCTGTTTCTGCAGGCCGCCTCTGAACCATCTACGACGGCGGCAATCCGCATCAATCAGCTTGGCTACCTTCCCGACGCGCCAAAAATCGCCGTGTTCTGTTCGCTCGCGCAGATCGAGATTCGCGATTTCGTAGTCACTGATGCCGACGGAAAAGTAATTCTGCAGCGTCCGGCGATTCTGGCCAAGCCGTTCGGTCCCTGCGTCGTCAACTATCGCCTCGATTTTTCATCGATAGGAATGCCTGGCAAGTATCACGTCGCCGTAGGCGCGACTACCTCACCTGTCGTTCGCATTCGGACGAATGCTTATGCCGGAGCCGCCGACACGTTGCTCTACTACATGCGGGAGCAGCGCTCAGGATTCAATCCGCTCTTCAAGACAGTGGTCCACACTCGCGATGGCATCGTCGTCGACGATTCCGCGCGCGCCGGCAAATTCGTTCCCGTGACCGGCGGCTGGGCGGATGCGTCGGACTACCTACAGTACGTCATGACATCCTCCAACGCGACATTCGTGATGCTGATGGCGTACCGCGATCATCCGGCGTCCTTTGCCGATCGCTTCGATTCGCGCGGGCTCCCCCAGAGCAACGGCATTCCAGACGTGCTGGACGAGGCTCGACATGGCCTCGAGTGGCTCGTTCGCATGTTCCCGTCCGACTCGGAGATGTACAACCAGCTCGGC
>JBGPHO010000266.1:0-3888 GCA_041484425.1 Gemmatimonadaceae bacterium | reverse complement strand
GACGGGCTGAGTCTTCGCGTCACGTGGCATTCCATACGGGCGGGGGAGGGACGCAGCAGTCGCTATTTACTCTGGGTAAACACCTCGCGAATGGCTTCCGTTACGACATCCGGCTGATCGAACTGAATGTATTCCGAGCTACGGTCGGCGAGCGGCACCGGACCCGCTTCGCTGAAACCTGCGCCGGCGCGGTCGTAGGCGCACGCGCGTGTAAAGGTCGCCACGCGCGGCTGCACGATCGCCCAGGCCGGCGACCAGTCTTCCCAACCGGAGTCGAACACGACGGTCGGCGAGCCGGTTCCCATGCAATAGAGATTCAGGCGGTGCGCACCCGCCGAGACGAGTCGTCCGGGCCGGGCGTAGACCGTGTCGGCCTGTGCGCCGCTCACGCCATATTGCGCCACCAAAAGCAAGCACGCAGTAAATGCAGGCGAAAACCGTTTCATTTCTACCTCCCTGTCGCTTGCGGTCCCGCGAGCGCTCTCACACGCGGATCGTTCCTGTTCCGCGCGAACTCGGGATCATTCAGGTAAGCGATGGGATAGCCGTTCGCCTTGGTGAAACAGCGCTTGGCAAAAGGCAGCATCGTATCCACATCACGCAGAAACCCGTACACGGCCGCCTTGGTACACGACAACTGAACCGCTTCGACGCCGTTCGGATACATCGCGATTGTCGGACTCTCTCCCGCCTGCCGCAGCATGGTTAGCGCTGTCTGACGATCGCCGCGCAATGCGGCGAGCCACGCCAGAACTTCATACTGCGTGCGCCTCACGAAGGTAGACTGATTCGGATCGTCCACCATCCGCTTCTCCAGGCGCCAGGCGGAATCCGCGAGCCCCCGGGCACGGGCGTTGTCTCCGCGAGCCATGAACAACTCGGCCTTCTCGGCGTAGAAGTTCACACTATCGAGCGCGGACCCAGGCGCGAACGACGCCAGTGAACCATTGGCCAACTCATCCTGGAGCCACGCTTCACCGTTCCGCATGAGCCCCCCGTCAGAAGCACCGAGTTTCCCCCCGCGGGTTTGCAGCTCCAGTACTGCTTGCCCGACACCGGTCCTGTCACCGAGGTTTGCGGCGAGGGTTGCAGCGTCGAAGATCGGGCCGAGTGCCGTCGGGTCGAGCGCTTGCTCCCGCGCCACCAGATCCGCCGCGTCGCTATACCGCCGGAGCGCGAGCGCGGTTCTGAAACAGGTCGCAAGAACGGACTTCGACGCCGGAGCCAATGGCAGTATGCGCTGGACTGCCGCCCACGCGCCGGCGGAGTCACCGACAAATACGAGTGCGCGCTGTTCATACGCCAGGAGCTCGATGCTGGATGGGTTGTCTCGCACCGCCTGCCGAAGGATACCGAGGGCTTCGGCGGGCCGGCCGAACCCGCGAAATGCCAACGTTGCGACCGCATTCACCTGAGTTGGATCCAGATGGAGAGCGCGCTGGGCGAGGACGGAGGCCGAGTCGAGCATCTTCGCCCCTCCCGTATAGGACATCGCCGCCAGCATCTGACCCGCAAGCCCGAGAGCATCCGCGTAATCCGGATCTCGCTTGTACGCGCCCTCGAAATAACGCAACGCCTTCTCGTACTCCGAATAAGACGATGTCCTGTTCTCGTCACTTATGCGCTTGCCACGGATCACAGCGGCGAAAGCTCCGGTATCGCTCGTCGCGCGTCGAGCCATTGTCTTGCGCTCTCGAGCGGCCATTACGACATCCAATGCCTCGGCTACTCTAGTCGCAACGCTCGCCTGAATGGTGAACGGGTCCGCCGGCGACACGATCTCCGGCTCACCTGCCCAGCGCGTCGTACCGTCGGACACGCGTATTAGTGTCGGACTCACGCGCACTCGCGGCTGACCGTCAGCTCCCGTTGCCCAGCGGACGGATGCCTGCAACACATAGTCAGCGCCGAGGGCCTTCCCTGCCTGCTGTGCACTCGTTCCCGGAGAGGCCGCGAGCGACGAGACACTTTTCCGATCGATGACACTCAGTCCCCCCAGGCGCGCGAGCTTTCCCGTAACCGCGTCCCGGAGCCCGTCGGCAAAGCTCGAATCGGCGTCCGGCCCTTCGGTCTCGAAAGGGAGCACTGCGATCAAGGGTGGCCTGGCCGATGCGACTCGCCCTCGCCAGACCGCTCCACCAATCAGCAGCAGAACCATGAGGAGCGTTGCGATGAGAACTCCTCGCTTGCGGGGCGCATCCATATTGAGGTGCGGGAACCACGTCGGCGATGGATCATTGAGCGCCGCGAGAAGCTCCGTTCCCGTGGCTGGACGCATCGCGGCGGTCTTCGACATGCAGCGCATCACCAGATCCGCGATAGATCGTGGAACCCTCGAGTTGCTACCCGTTATTGGACGTGGAGTATCCGACATCTGCGCTGTCAGTAGCGCTTGCGGCGATGTCTTTTCGGCGAAGGGATGTTTTCCCGAGATCAACTCGTAGGCGACGACACCCCACGCGTAGATGTCCGTTCGCTGGTCTGTTGCCGGATCGGCGGCTGCCTGCTCGGGAGCCATGTACATGGGCGTTCCGACGTTATCTCCGGGCTGCGTGATGTTGTCCGTGCCTTGCTTCCTCGCTGCCTGAAGTGCCTTCGCGATTCCGAAATCCGTGACGACCGCCGTGCCCTCGCTGAGCAGAATGTTCTCGGGCTTGATATCACGGTGTACGATGCCCTGTCGGTGCGCGTAGGCGAGAGCGCAGGCGACATCGCGCAGTATGGTCAGGCTCTCCTCGAGCGGAACCGGACCCTTTCTGATGCGGTCGCGCAGCGACTCACCACGCACGAACGGCATCGTATAGTAGGGGAAGCCGCCCACTGTCTGACCGGCGGTGAGTACCGGCACGATATGTGGCTCCTGGAGCGCGGCGGCGAGCTTGATCTCCCGGCCGAATCGTGCAGCCGAGAATCCGTACGTGAGCTCCGGTGACAGCACCTTCACGACGACTTCCCGGCCGAGTGATTCGTCGCGAGCGACGAACACGCGGGCCATCCCACCGGCGCGCAGCTCCCTATCCATCGTATAGCTGCTCCCGAACGTGCTTTGGAGCTCATCGAAGAGATCGTTCAAGGGGTCCTCGGCGCGGGCAGTCTAATGTACGGCGAGAGAGCCCGATCCAGCTACGCTGCCTCCTGGCCATCTGCTTCACCGTTCACCTATACTAGTGAATGAGTCACTCGAGAAATCCAACACCGAGGTCAGGGAGATTCGATGAACCGCGTCGTCATCAAAAGGTGTGTGGCCTCACCCGGTAGGGAGAGATGATTCGTCCACCTCTCCGGCTCGCGGTAGCTGCGAGCGCAATTTTCTCAGGTCTTTTCGACGCGCATCGGGCTGCGCCACCGCGGGTCACCGTCGACACCGGCACCCTAGAAGGCCTCGACTCCGCGGGGGTGATGGTGTTCCGCGGCATTCCATACGCTGCGGCGCCGATCGCTGTTCTTCGCTGGCGGCCGCCGCAACCCCCCGAGCACTGGACGGGTGTGCGCCCCGCAAGTCAGCTCGGTCACAACTGCGTGCAGCACCAGCCGTACTCCGATATCGATCCGTTCGCCGCCGGAGTCTCCGAGGATTGCCTCTTTCTCAACGTCTGGACGAATTCGCTGGACACGCGCGCCCCGCGACGCCCGGTGATGGTGTGGATTCACGGCGGCGGTTTCTTCGCGGGGTTCGGCGGTGAAGAACGCCACAACGGTGCACGGCTCGCGCAAAAGGGTGCCGTCGTCGTCACGCTCAATTATCGGCTCGGACCCTTTGGCTTTCTCGCGCATCCCTCTCTCGCGGCCGAGTCGCCGCACCACGCCGCCGGCAACTACGGGCTCCTCGACCAGATCGCCGCTTTGCAGTGGGTGCGGCGCAACATCGCGCGCTTTGGTGGCGATCCG
>JBGPHO010000265.1:0-3899 GCA_041484425.1 Gemmatimonadaceae bacterium | reverse complement strand
CAGCATTCCTGCACTCGATCATGGTGCAGGAGAAGCGCGGAATGCTGCGGAAATGGAACGTCACCCTCGTAGTGTCGGCGTTTCTGCTTTCGATCTTCGGCACGTTCATCACGCGCAGCGGCGTGATCTCGAGCGTGCACTCGTTCGCGCAATCGCCGGTCGGAAAGTGGTTCGCCGGATTTCTGATTCTGGCGATCGTGGTGACGGCGTACCTTGTGTCAACGAGGCTGCACGATCTGCGCTCGCAGGCCGTGCTCGAGAGCATGGTGAGCCGCGAAGCGGCATTCCTTTACAACAATCTCGTGCTCGTGGGAATCGCGTTCTCGGTGCTGTGGGGAACGCTCTTCCCGATCATCAGCGAAGCGGTGCGCGGCAACAAGATCACAGTGGGGCCGCCCTTCTTCAACACGGTCAACATTCCGCTCGGACTCCTGTTGCTGCTGCTTACAGGAATCGGACCGCTGATCGCGTGGCGCCGGGCGTCGGTGGCGAACCTCAGGCGGCAATTCCTTATTCCCGTTGCGAGCGCGGTGGCGATCGGAATCCTGTTCTTTGCTCTCGGTGTGCACAACCTGGCTGCACTCCTGTCGTATACGTTCGGCGGCCTCGTGCTGGCGACGATCGTCCAGGAGTTCTACAAAGGGGTGAACGCCAGGCATCACATGTACGGCGAGTCACGGGTAATCGCGCTGCCGCGGCTGGTCGCGCGAAATCGGCGGCGATACGGCGGGTACATTGTGCACCTCGGCGTGGTCGTGGTGTTCGCGGCATTCGCCGGCCTCGCGTTCAAGCGTGAGTTCGATCTTACGCTGAACCCCGGCGACTCGAAGACCGTGACCGATGCGTGGGGACATAGCTGGACCTTCCTGAGCCAGGGGATTTCGCGGTACACCATTCTGAACCGCGATGTCACGGCGATCGCGCTCGACGTCACGCGCGACGGGAAGCCCGCCGGCGTCATTACGAGCGAGAAGCGCCAGCACGTCGATTCGCGTGGAGCGCCGACGTTCGAGCCGTCGACGGAAGTCGGAATCATGGGATCGTTCAAGCAGGATGTGTACGTCGTGCTCGCGGGCGTTCGCGGAACCGATGACGCCGAGATTCGCGTGACGTTCAATCCTCTGGTGCGCTGGGTCTGGCTCGGTGGAACGCTCATGGCGCTTGGCGGACTCGTAGTGATGTGGCCCGCCGCCGACAAACAGCGCGCGCAGAGCGGATACGCCGCGGTACTCAAGCCGCGGCCCATCGGCGAGCGAGTGCCGGATCTCCTCAGAGCATGATGGCGCCCGCGTGTGTGGTGAAAGCGGGACGTAGGGGGAGTGAGGCTTGAGCGTTTCCCGCCGCCAGTTCGTTCTGGCGATTCCTGCCCTCGGCCTCGCCGCGGCAACATTTCCGCGGAAAATCCGCGCGGCACAGGTGGCGGTGCAGACTTTCAACGGCCCGATGGCGAACGCGAACGAAGTCTATCGACCGGTGACGCTGCCCCCCAAAGCTGGCGCGCAACCGTCGATGACGGCCGCGCAGCGCGACGAGCTCGAACACCAGATCCATTGCCAATGCGGCTGCAACCTCGACGTCTACACGTGCCGCACGACCGATTTCTCGTGCAGCGTCTCGCCGGCGATGCACGCCGACGTGATGGGCCTCGTCGCCGGCGGCTACGGCGCGCCGGAGATCCTCAACGCGTTCAGGGCGGCGTACGGCGAGAAAGTTTTGATGGCGCCCATAAGGAGCGGATTCAATCTCGTCGGCTACACGATGCCGTTCATCGCGCTCGGCACCGGCGCCGTGGTCGTGGCGGCGCTGCTCAAGCGGTGGAAGTCGCGCGCGCCGGTCGTCGCGACGATTGAGCCAAGCCAAATCGACGCCACGGCGGGAGAGCTCGCGGAGCTCGATGCGGCCGTGAAGCGCGACGCATGACGGCACTCCTCATCGGCACCGCGCTCGCGGTCGCGTCGTTGTGCTTCGTGCTGTACCCGCTCTATCGCTCCGGAGTCTCCACGCTACCGCGCGCCTCAGCGGCCAGAAAATATCGGCAGAGTGGCGCGGTGGAAGCCCTTCGCGAGCTGGAGTTCGATCGGCAGACCGGCAAAATCTCCGATTCTGATTACGAGCCGCTCAAGGCGCGCTACACTGAGCAGGCGTTGCTCTCGATGCGCGCCGGGGGCGCGCCGGTGTGCGAGAGTTGCGGGCCGAGGCCCGAGGCGGAGGCGGATTTTTGCTCGACGTGCGGGGCGGCGCTCGTCCGATAGCGCAAACTGCAACTGAGCAAGACGTCAGCTGGCTGACCAAAGGTTGTTCAGTTGCAGTTCCCTGAAAGACTCCCTCGAACTGTCGATTTCATATCACCTCAGGGTCGTTTTTCTATAACCCTTGCCCCGACTCACGCGGAAAAAAACGCCGCACCGCTACAAGGCTCTTGACGGCTCGGGCCGTTCGCGCCAAGTATCCGGTTACGCCCCGCTGGCGTCCACTAGCACTCGTGCGATTACGCTGCGCGCCTGGGTGCGCGGCGTAGCGCGGAGAAGAGCGTAGGCGATAAAGCTCGTTGGGTCGGCGCCAGGCGTCCCGCAGGAAGATCTGTACGATTCAAATCGTGGTGAGAGAGGAAAGAGCTGATGGCGGTGCGCGACTTTGTCGACGAAAAGAATGTGAAGTGGAGAGTCTGGCCAGTCCTTCGCGCGTCGATCCATCCAAGGACAGCGGTTGAGGACTACCTCGGCGATTACGGCGAAGGCTGGCTCTGCTTCGAATCGCCAAACGAGCGCCGGCGCCTCGCGCACTACCCGGACGACTGGGACAAGATTCCCGATAAGGAACTGTGCGCGCTGCTGGGCAAGGCGGCCATTGTTCCTGTCCGGGGCATGCGAACGCCGCCCAAACCGGGCGATTCCGTCAATCCGTAGCTTCAGAGTACGGGGCCACGTGACCGCAATGTTTCGGATCGCGCGCACTTCGCCGAACATGCATTCGCAAGCAGGGAGACTCTGACTTCGCAGCTCCCCGAACACCACCAGAGTAGCTTCCAGCCTAATAGCCGTGAGGCCGCCAGCTCCCTGCCTCGGTTTTGTGGATGCCAGATAGGCGCCCCGATCCAAACGCCGAGATGTCATCACGGGCAACCCTCAAGGACCACCTGGAGTCCAATCTGTCATGCTGCCAGCCAGGATTCTCCGCACACTCGTAGTCGCCGCGATATCGACAGCCGCCTTCGCGGTCTCGGCTCACAGCCAGCAGCTGGACGTTATCCGCGGCCAGGTCGTCGGCCCCGAGGGGAAACCCCTGGAGGACGCGAAGGTCACCGCGACCTCAATGTCGGGCAACGTCAATCGCACCGGCCGCACTGACAAGAACGGGCGCTACACGATCACCTTTCCCGGCGGAGAGGGCGATTACTTCGTGGAAGTCTCCGCGATCGGTTACGCTGCACGTCGATTCGAGGTGAAGCGCACCGCGGACCAGGAGATCCTCGTCGCTGATGCGAAGCTGCTGCGCGCGGCGGGCCAGCTCGAGACCGTGAAAGTGACGGGATCGCGCGATCGACCAGAGCGCAATGACGCCACTCCCGACTTGAGTGGCACCGAGCGGCCCGTCGACAACAGCGCTGTTCCCGCCGATCAACAGGGCGACATCGCGGCGATGGCCGCGTCACTGCCCGGAGTCACGCTCGTTCCGGGGCAGGATGGCGATCCGTCCGGCTTCTCCGTGCTCGGCCTCTCTCCCGATCAGAACAACACGACACTCAACGGGATGAATTTCGGAGGATCGAATCTTCCGCGCGACGCCAACGTCTCGACGTCGCTCGTGACTACACCTTACGACGTCTCGCGCGGCGGATTCAGCGGCGCGCAGTTCCAGATTCGCGGAAGGCCCGGCTCCAACTTCATCACGCGCACGAT
>JBGPHO010000264.1:0-3914 GCA_041484425.1 Gemmatimonadaceae bacterium | reverse complement strand
CGAGGAGGGACTCGAACCCCCGACCCGGTGATTAACAGTCACCTGCTCTACCACCTGAGCTACTCGGGAATAGCTATGCAAATTAGCAACTTGGAGCCTTCGAATCAACCGATCCCCGCGGGTGCTCGCTCTGTAATTCTGCCGTAACCAGTATCCGCTAGCTTCCATCCATGCGATCAAAACGAAACGGCACCCAGCGGCAGACCGCGCTCGTCACCGGCGGCTCCGGCGGCATCGGATTCGAGATCGCAAAGGTTCTCGCGCGGAAGGGATTCGATCTCGTGCTCGTGGCGCGGAAGCGCGATACGCTCGAGGCAGCGGCGGGTCAGCTCGAAGGAAAATACGACGCCAGGGTCCAGGTCTTCGCGGCGGATCTGCGGCGCCCCGATGCTCCGCAAACGATCTGCGACTTTCTGCATAACGAGAACATTCCGATCGAAGTGCTGGTCAACAACGCCGGTTTCGGACTCTTAGGTGAGTTCGCGGACACGAAGCTTCAGCGAGAGCTGGAGATGATTCAGGTCAACATCTCCGCCCTCACGCATCTCACCAAACTGTTTCTGCCGGCGATGATCAAGCGCAAGTCGGGCCGCGTGCTGAACGTCGCATCCACGGCCGCGTTTCAGCCGGGGCCATTAATGGCCGTCTACTACGCCACGAAGGCTTACGTGCTCAGCTTCTCGCAGGCGCTCGCCGAGGAGCTGCGCAACAGCGGCGTCACGGTGACGGTGCTGTGCCCGGGACCCACGGCCACCGAATTCGCCGCGACTGCTGATGTCGGGAATTCGCGGCTGTTCACGGCTTTCGGAATCGCGGACGCCGCCGACGTGGCGGAGTTTGGGGTCGCCGCGATGATGCACGGCCGGCGCGTCGCCATCCCAGGCATCAAGAACAAGATCGTCGCCCAAGCCCAACGTTTCGCCCCCCGTGGGGTAACGGCCAGGGTTTCGCGCATGCTGCAAGAGGCCCGCTAGCGAATTCTCGTCAGGTCTACCAGCCTGGTTAAAGAGCGAGCTGCCGCGACATCGGTTCTACATCGGATCGCGCAGAGCCTATGCGGGGTGAGATCTCAGCGCTCTCGATGCGCCGCTCCAGCAGCGGCGCCAGCCAGCGTCCGGTGTGCGAGTCTTCGATCTTCGCCACATCCTCCGGACGACCCATCGCGACGACTTTGCCACCCGCGATGCCGCCTTCCGGTCCCATATCGATAATCCAGTCGGCGAGCTTTATCACATCGAGGTTGTGCTCGATGAGTACGAGTGTATGTCCCTGTTCCATCAGTCGGTCGAAAACCTTCCCCAGCTTTCTGATGTCCTCCAGGTGGAGGCCAGTCGTCGGCTCGTCCATCACGTACATCTTCTTCCCCGACTTCTTTCCCGCCAGCGCCAGCTCGCGCGCGATCTTGATGCGCTGAGCTTCTCCACCCGACAGCGTCGTCGCCGGCTGCCCGAGTCGAACGTAGCCGAGTCCGACCTGCTGGAGCTGCCACAGCGCCTGTCCGAGTTTCTCCTCGCGCGGGAAGAATCTGATCGCCTGATCGACGGTGAGGTTGAGCACTTCGTGGATGTTCTTGCCTCGAACGGTGACGTCCAGAACTTCGGGCTTGTACCGCTTGCCGCCACAATCCTCGCAAGGCACGTAGACGTCGGCCATGAAAACCATTTCGACTTCCAGTGCCCCCGCGCCTTCGCATGCTTCGCAGCGCCCTCCCTCGACGTTGAAGCTGAAGGTGCCCGGAGTGTACTTGCGCTGCCGAGCCAGCGGCGTGTCGGCGAATATGCCGCGGATCTCGTCGAACGCCTTCACGTAAGTGACCGGGTTCGACCGCGGCGATTTCCCGATCGGGCTCTGGTCGATCATCACGACGTCCTCGAGAGCATCGAACCCCGTAATGGTCTCGTATTCACCGACTTTTTCGCCGAGGTGGAGCTTGGCGGAATGCTCGCCGACGAGATGCGTCTCGAGCGCACGGTACAGCACATCGTGCACGAGGGTGCTCTTGCCCGAACCCGAAACCCCCGTCACCACCGTCAAAGCGCCGAGCGGAATGCGGATATCGACACCCTGGAGATTGTGCTGGCGCGCGCCGGAGAGGGTGATCCAGCGCGGACCGAGCCGCCGGCGCTCGTCGGGCAGGGGAATCGAGCGCGCGCCGGTCACGTACTGACCCGTCAACGGGCTCTCGCTCACGCGTGACATTGGCCCCGCAAAAACGATCTGACCTCCCGCTTCGCCGCTGCCGGGTCCGAGCTCCACCATGTAGTCCGCCATCTCGATCGCGGCCAGATCGTGCTCCACGACGAGCACGCTGTTGCCCGCATCTCGGAGCCGCTGCAACAGCTTGAGCAATCTGTCCATGTCGCGCGCGTGCAGGCCGATGGACGGCTCATCGAGAACGTAGAGCGTGTCGACGAGCTGCGAGCCCAGCGAGTTGGCGAGGCCGATGCGCTGTGCCTCTCCGCCGGACAGAGTGCGGGTCGCGCGATTCATCGAGAGATACGCGAGCCCGACGTCGTTCAGAAAAGTGACGCGGTCACGCGCCTCCTTGAGGATCATCTCGGCCACGCTGCGCTCGAATTCGGAAAGCGCCAGGTCGTTGAGCCAGGCCGAGAGCTGGTCGACGGGCAGCTCCGCCACCTGGGCGATGTTGAGTCCGCCGACCCGCACGTTGAGCGCTTCCGGCTGAAGCTTCGTCCCGTGGCAGCGCGGACATTCCTGCGCCGTCTGATACTGGCGGAGGAAAACGCGGATGTACTGTTTGTAACGCTTCTCCTCGAGATCACGCAGGAAGGGGAAGATTCCCTTGTAGCCGCGTGTCTTCGAATGGAGGAGCAGCTCTCGTTGCGCGGCGGTGAGCTGATCCCACGGCCTGTCGATCGGGATGCGCTCGCGACCCGCAAACTCCGCCAGTGCCCGTCGCTTGTTGTCGTACCGCGGCTTCGTCCACGGGTCTATCGCCCCGTCGCGCAGAGAGCGCGAAGGGTGGGGGACCACCAGCGATTCGTCGTACTCGAGAATCGCCCCGAACCCGTTGCACCGCGAGCACGCGCCGCGGGGATTGTTGCCCGAGAAAAGCTGCGGCGTGGGCGTGGGCGCAAGCGTGCCGTCGTTCGCGCACTGGAACCGTTCCGTAAAGCGCAGATTGGTCACCGTCAATCCGTCGAGGGGCGATACGATCGCATCCGTGAACAGGATCACGCAGTCTCCCTCGCCCTCGGCGAACGCGGTGCCGACGGCGTCGGTCACGCGCCCGCTGCTTTCCGGTGAGACCGTCAGCCGGTCAACAACTACGAGAAGCTCCTTCGCGCGAGTGATGTCGCGCTTCGATTCGGCGAGCTCGTCGAGATGCATCACGGCTCCGTCGATGGCGACGCGAAGGAATCCCTGTGCGCGGAGGTTCTCGATCACCACATCGTGCGTGACTTTGCTCGAAAGTCGCAGCGGAAAGGTGACATAAAAGCGGCTGCCACCCGGCAGGGCGAGAACCGCGTCCGTTACCGACTGCACTGTGTCGGGCTTTATCTCCCTCCCGCAATTCGGGCAGAAGGTGTGGCCCACGCGCGCCCACAGCAGCCGGAGATAGTCGTAGACCTCGGTCGCGGTGCCGACGGTCGAGCGCGATGTCTTGGTGGGATTCTTCTGCTCGATCGCCACGGCCGGCGACAGTCCTTCGATGGAGTCGACATCCGGTTTCTCCATCCGCTCGAGGAATTGCCGGGCGTAAGACGAAAGCGACTCGACGTAGCGACGCTGTCCCTCGGCGTAGATGGTGTCGAACGCGAGCGACGATTTTCCCGACCCCGACGGGCCGGTCACGACGGTGACAGTTCGCCTCGGAATCTCGAGGTCGAAGCCTTTGAGGTTATGCTGCCGGGCGCCGCGGATGACGATACTGTCTTTCACATCCCAAATCT
>JBGPHO010000263.1:0-3918 GCA_041484425.1 Gemmatimonadaceae bacterium | reverse complement strand
GCGGCGTGGGGCGTCCAGCATCTGAACGCGGGGTACTCGGCCTTGTCCCGGGCTTTGTGGTGGTACAATCGGGATCTCACGCGCTGATCTATCGCCTCTTCCAGCGCCGATAACCCATCCATCCCGCGAAAGCGAGCAGCGCCAGCGGGATGACGACTCCAAGCGACGCGATGACGCCGGCAACCAGGGCGACAAAGTTCTTCCAGGCGCGACGCAGCGCAGCGGCGATCGGATTTTCCCCTGGGTTGTTGCCCAGTATCGGCGCCGGCTCGTGCACGGTGATCGTGAGTGTGCTGATTGCCGCACGCGAGCTCAGATAGCGCAGTCTTCCCTCGTAGCGTTCGATCTCTTCCCGCACGCGCGCCAGCTCGCGCTCTACACGCAGGACTTCGTCGAGCTTCCCTGTTCGGGTGGAAAGCAGGTTGATCAGCCGGTCCTCGAGGCGCCGCGCGTTGCTCACGCGGGCAGTGACATCGACGAATTCTTCGCCGACGTCCTGTGCAGTCGAGTTGACGGTCTCCACCTTCCCGATAGTGGATAGCGAGCCAACGGCCTGATCGTATTTCAGCGCTGGAATCTTGAGCTCGAGCGTCGCCTGCCTGATCTGGTCGTGGCCCCCGCTGATCGAGGAGTTGGTGATGTATCCTCCGACCTGCGCCGTGAGCTGGCGAATTCTGAGAATCGCCGGGTCGACCTTGTCCACTTCGATGAACGCCTGGCCGTTGCGAATCACCATTGTGGGTGCGATCGCGGTGGAGGCGTTCACGTTCTGAAGCGCGTCGGCGCCCGAGCTCACCTGCGAAGCGGCTTCGTCGCCTGAGGCAGCTCTGGACTCGGTAACCTCCGACGCGGGCGTCGCGACACCGTTTACGATGCCGCCCAGGGAGCTGGGTCCTCTAGCCGGCATGCCGAGCGCTGGCGCCGCAGAGGGCTGGCTCAGCGTCTTGCTAATGGCGTCCAGTCTGCCGGTGGCGACACCGCTGTCTGACGCGGAAGAAGAATCGCCGCCGCATCCAGTGAGGACGCAGGCGACGATAACGGGCAACGCTAGTGCTTTCATTTCTGACTCGGTTGAGGTCTCAGTGGAGACGCCAGCCGAATCAGTTGTTGCACAGCTAGGACTTTAGCAGCACTTCGATCCCGCCTTGTTGTAGCGGTCGTTCATGCGCGTGTGCAGGAATTCGGTCTCGGTCATTATCCGATCGCCGGGATGGGCGGACCGCATGTGCCCCAGGTAGCGCTGGTAATCGGGGACGCCGAGCACCGCTCGGACTATGGACGCTGTGCGATTAAACATTGAAGTGAGGAAGTTGATCATTTGGATGAATTACGAGCCGGCAGATATTTCTCGAACAACTCGTAGATGCGGCGGTACTCGTCCGCCCACGACGAGGGTCTCACGAATGCATGATCCTCGACCGGATAGGCCGCAAGCTCCCACCGCGTCTTGCCAAGCTCGATGAACCGTTGGGTGAGCCTTACGATATCCTGAAAATGGACGTTAGTGTCTACCATCCCGTGCGCCATCAGCAACGGATCCTGGAGACCATCCGCGTAGTAAATAGGGGACGACTGACGGTACGCCAGCGTATCGTTTTGCGGAAGGTTGAGGATGTTTGAGGTATAACCCTGATTGTAGTGCGCCCAGTCGGTCACGCTCCTAAGGGCCGCGCCGGCTCCAAAGTGCGGAGACTCCGTAAACAGGGCCATAAGCGTGATAAACCCGCCATAGCTGCCGCCGTAGATGCCGATGTGCTTGGGATCCACCCCGACCTTCTGGACCAGGTATTTGGACGCATCCACCTGATCCTGGAGATCCCGACCGCCCATGTGCCGGTAGATCGCCGTCCGCCAGTCGCGCCCATACCCATCCGACCCGCGGTAGTCGAGATCGACCACGGTGTAGCCCTTCGACGCGAGAAACTGGTTGAACATGTACTCGCGGGGGTACTCCGACCAGAAATTCCCGACGTTGTGCAGGTATCCCGCGCCGTGCACGAAGATCACCGCCGCTCCGTTCGGCTGCGCGTGCATGTCGCTCGGCTTGTAGATGTGCGCGGGCACCTGGATGCCGTCGGACGCCGGAATCATCACGATCTCCGGAACGATCCAGGGAAACGAGAGCCACTCCGCGCTGGGTGACACAGTCAGCTGCGACATTTCGGCACCTGGCCTGTCGTTCAGCAGGAACAGATCGGGGGGACGATTCACATAGGAGTAGACGTCGGCGACGAGCTGGCCGTCCGGGGATACGACCGCGGTGTGCTTCCCTGTTCTGCTCGTGATCTTCTCCATCGGCCCACCCGCTGTCGACATGCGGTAGAGATGCTGCTCGAAGGGGGAGACCTGGTTCGTGAGCAGGTGGAACCAGCGGTCGTCCGGCGAAAGCGCGACGTCGCGGACCTCCCATCTGCCCTTGGTCAGCTGCTGCTTTCCGCTTCCGTCCGGCGCGATCGTGTAGAGGTGGGAAAATCCATCGGCTTCGGAGACGTACCAGACGCGCCCCGCGCTGCCGCCGTACCAGCCTCCGCACTCGCTGCAGGGACCGCCGATCCACGCGGAATCGCGCGCCGCCTCCAGCGTCGTGAGCTTTCCCGCCGGGTCTACTGTCTGGAGCAAGCGCGTCTTGTTGTCGCCGGTGTAGGCGTAGAGCAGCGCTCTCGTCCCGGCGTCGTTCCAGCCGAGCAGGTCGAAGGCGCCGGTGGTCGTGTCGGCGGAAAAGGTTTTTAGCCAGGTCACCGTCGCCGCCGGCAGCGTGATGAGCGCGACGCGTCCCCGCTGCTCCGCATCGCCGACCTTGGTGCGAACCCGAAGCTCCTCCGTGTAACCGCTGCGTGTGATGTACTGCGGAACGTCGGTCGTCCGGTTCCCGGCGGCCGGCGTGCGAGTCGTGATCAGCAGCGACGTGCCGGTGGGCGAGATCGAGAAATCCGCCACCTGCTCAGTGCTCTGCAGATACACGGGCTTGAGGGCGAGCGAGTCGCGCTGGAGGCGATCCAGGCGCGCGATGCTGTCGGCCCGGATGCGGTCTCGCACCGACTCGAGCAGATCGCGCTGCTGCTGCTCGAGCCGTCCACGTTGTCCCTGCGCTCGCGACGAGTCCGCCGGGGCGGGTCCCTGTCGGATGTCCGTCACCTGGCGCAGGAAGCCGGAGGACAGATCGATCGAGTAGATGTTGTTGTTGCGGACGAAAAAGATATCTCTGTCGTTGGCCGAGAACTGCGGATTATGCTCTGCTTCCACCGTCTGCGTGAGACGCCTGATGGTGCCGGTGGTGAGATCGTTGATATAGAGATCGCCGTTGAACTCGACTGCGGAATACCTGCCGTTGTGCGAGCGTTCGCTCGGAGCGAAGCGATAGCCGGTCGAGTCGACCTGCTTAACCGAGACTCGTTCCGGCTTGGCGCCCGGGACCGCGCGGACGCGGAACTGCTTCGGCGTCTCCCGCCAATCCGTGCCCGGCTCGAGCCAGGTGAAGTAGATCCACCTGCTGTCGGCGCTCCAGTGGATGTCGTCAGGGTGGCGGCCGTAGAGCTCCGGGCCGCGCATGATGTTCTTGATTGAGAAGTCGAATGGCCTGGATTGCTGCGCGCCGAGCGGAAGAGCGGCGGACAGCAATAGGAGCCCTTGTAAAAGCTTGCGCATCACGTGAAGGATTGTTTGGGGAACGCCAACGGCGGTTTAATTGCGGACCTGCGGCCAAGAATCTATCCTGGAGTCGCGCTGCTGACACCTGCTCGCTAGAGCGGACTCCTCGCCGAATCCTCGGGGCGGGTTCGGTTGCTCAGCCGCGTGGCGCGGGATACAGTTGTGACACGCTCCACTTCAAATACGCCATGATCTCCTACATCGCTGCCTCCGCGATCGCCGGCTGCCTGCTCTTCCCGCTCGCGGTCGCGGCGCAATCTTCAGCGCCGG
>JBGPHO010000262.1:0-3933 GCA_041484425.1 Gemmatimonadaceae bacterium | reverse complement strand
GGAAATTATTGCTGCTGCCGTGAGTAGTGTTCTCATTGTCATTGAAAGTGGCCTCAACTACCGCGCTGCGAGCCCGCGGGAATCGCGGTGCGCAGCCTCGTCATTACATGGTCGTGCTGCAACGTCTTCTCGATCAGCTCTCGATCCTGTGGCGTGCTTCCGGGCGATAGCTGGACGATTTGCACGAGCACGAGCTCGAGATCTTCCAACAACGGACGGCGCTGCGGATCGTTGGCGACGGGAGAATCCAGTAACAGCCGGGTGTTGCTCAAAAGCTGGCGCGCCCATGATCCGAGCTGCGCGTCCATTTGCTGATCTGTCGTCGAGCGCGTTCTGAACGAAGTAAGAAGCGCCTCGGCTTCACTGAGGTGCCGCACCGCTGTGAGCTGGTAGGCGGAGCTGGCAGCGGAATTGATCGAAGGTCCGCTGAGCGCGAGCTGCTCTCCATTCCCGCCCCGCGCGCCCCCCTGCCGGCCTCTTCCTATCCCGTGCGCCTCGGCTCGCGACGATGTTTCAGTGCCGCCACCAACTGTCGGAATCGACGGAACAACTCCCGCATCTCCGGGCGCTGGACTCGTCGAGGCCCCAGCGATGGAAGCTGGCGATGATCCGTCCTTCGGCGGATTGACCGCCGCCAACGAACTGGGCGTGTGCGAAGACGCGCTCCACCGCCCGAGGCCGACACCCGTCGCGAGCAGAAGAACGGCTGCCGCCGCCGTGCCTATCCAGATCCTCGAGCCGAATCTCCGCGACGACGATTCGCGTATCGGCGATCCGCCGCCGTATACGACGCGCGGTCCCGTCGCGCGCTGCGCCTGGATCGCGCTCCACATGTCCTCGCGGGGAGTACGGGCGGGCGGCACGTTGTAGCCCTGGGCCGTCTTCTTGAGGAATTCCTCGAAATTGTCTTCAGTCATGACACCCACTCCGGTGCAAAATCCGCCAGCGCCACGCGCAACTTGCTTCGTGCCTGGAAGAGATGGGACTTCGACGTTCCGATCGGAATGTTGAGCGTCCCGCTGATTTCCTCGTGCGTGTAGCCTTCTACGTCGTGCATCACGAATACCGTCCTGTATTTGTCCGCCAGCGCGTCGATTGCCCTCGCCATTCTCTCCTTCAGATCGGGCTCCGCCTCCCTCCGCGACACCCCGACCGTCAATCCTTCTTCCATTGGCGCTTCACGATTCCTGAGCCGTTTTGTCTTGCGGAGTCCGTTCAGCGCCACCGATACGCCGATCGAATGAAGCCAGGTAGAGAGAGACGATTCGCCGCGAAAACTTCCAATCTTTTCAAAAGCACGAATGAAGGTTGCCTGCGTGAAATCCCGCGCGAGCTCGTCTTCACCGGCCAGACGAAACGCCAGCCGGTAAATGCGATCGACGTATGTCTCGTACAGCTCACGCTCGGCGGCCGCATCGCCGGCAACCACGCGCGTGATGAGTTGGGTATCGTTCACCGAGCTCCGAGACTCGTAGGCAACCAGCTCCATTGTCGACCTTCTGACAACCGTTGCCAGGAAAGGGTTGAGCTCGCGCCTCGGATTAGAGTTCAATGCGCCTGGGGGGCATCCACAGAACCGAGGCAGGGAGCTACAGGCTTTGCCAGCTTATAGCTAAGAGCTTTTCCGGCGGCGTAAAGAGTCCGCGTCACCAGCTTCACGCGCACCTGGAGCGCCTGTATGAAGGCTTCGAGCGAAGTAGCTTTGGTCAGCCGGAAGCTCTCTGCTTTGGTAATGTGGATGTCCGGCGAAGCGAGACCATCTCGACATGGAGAATGGAGATGAAGTTCACCCAGCTGGGCCGCAGCGGACTCGAGGTTTCGCGGATCTGTCTAGGCTGCATGACCTACGGAACCCCCAAGTGGCGACCGTGGATTCTCGACGAAGTCGACGCGCGCCCCTTCTACAAAAAAGCGCTCGAGCTCGGCATCAACTTCTTCGACACGGCCGATATGTATTCGATGGGCGTGAGCGAGGAGGTTACCGGGCGCGCGCTCCGGGAAATGGCAAAAATGGACGAGATCGTCCTCGCGACCAAGGTTCATTTTCCGATGGGCGACGGGCCGAACATGGGAGGGATCTCGCGCAAGCACATCGTGCAGGCTTGCGAGGCGAGTCTCCGCCGGCTGGGCGTGGAAACGATCGATCTCTACCAGATTCACCGCTTCAAGAGCGGCGTACCAATTGAAGAGACCCTCGGGGCGCTCGACCACCTCGTGCACCAGGGCAAGGTACGCTACATCGGAGCGAGCTCCGGGTACGCGTGGCAGATGTCGCGATCGCTCAGCGTTTCGGAGAAACGCGGCTGGGCACGATTCATCTCGATGCAGAATCACTACAACCTCGTGTATCGCGAGGAAGAGCGTGAGATGATTCCGCTCTGTCTCGAGGAAGGCGTGGGCCTCGTCCCCTGGTCGCCGCTCGCGCGAGGACGGCTCGCGCGCACCACTCCGTCGCCGGCGGAGGGGACGACCCGGGCCGACAGCGATACGTACGCCGTCGACCTCTACGACTCTCCTTCGGACTTGAAGGTGATTGAAGCGGTTCGCAAGGTGGCCGCCGAGGTTGGCGTTTCACCCTCCGAAGTAGCGCTGGCGTGGCTGCTCAATAAACCGGGTGTGGCGGCGCCTATCGTAGGTGCCACCAAGATCCAGCACCTCGAGAGCGCGGTTCGCGCTCTCGACGTCGAGCTGAGCGCAGAACACATCCGCGCCGTCGAGGAACCATACCAGCCGCACGCTGTGCGCGGTCACTGAGGTGAATGAAAACCGAGAGCGAGAGCTCATGGCTGGCCCAACGCGTCCAGACATTTCACGTCAATCACCATGGCGCCTTTTGGGTCGCGCGCTCCTGCTCCGATGTCCGAATTGTGGCCACGGCAATCTGTTCACGGGGTTCTTCGAGATGAAGGAGCGCTGCCCGCACTGCGGAATCCTGCTCCAACGTGGTGAAGCAGATTATTTCATTGGTGCCTACACGCTCAACCTCGTTGCGGTCGAGATACTGCTCGCGCTCGCATTTCTCGCCGTGGTGGTCGCGACCTGGCCGAACCCGCCCTGGGATGCGTTGCAATACGGCGGTGTGGTGCTGTCGATCCTTGGCGCGGTGCTGTGCTATCCATTCGCCAAGACGACCTGGCTCGCGGTCGACTTGATCTTCCGCCCGCCGAACCGCGAAGATTTCATTACTCGCGTCAAATAGCCTGGCCTGCTCTTCACCCGGATGAAAAGCCGACGGTGAACAGTCCTACTCTCCCGCCCGATACTCCTCGGACGGTGACGGAAGCTGGGCAACGTTGACGTCGATCGGCAGCCGCACGCCATTGTGCGTTTCGACGACGTCGAGCAGACCCTGCCAGACCTGCGCGAATGCGTGGCCGACTTCCGTCGGTGCCTTGTCGATGGCGAACCCGCGCTCGCTCGCAATCCAGAACGGAGGATCACCCGAGACGCCGGCCGCGGCGAGTACCTGCTTCACATCGCCGTAAATAAGATCCGCGTTGAAGCTGTGAGCGTAGTACGCCGGACGGAAGCGGCCGTCCTCAACCACTCGTTTGGTCCAGGCCTCATAGTAGTCGCGCATCGCCCTCGGCACCGACTCCATTCGCTCGATGTCCAGAAAGATCACCGTGCCGTTCGCAAAGCCCTCGGCCGCGGTCTTCGCGATCGCATCGTTCGCATCGGCCGCTCCGCGTCCCGCGTTCACGAACTGCGTCGAGCAACTCGAGCCTGGGGATGCGCGTGGAGCGAGCAGCACTCTGACGGGAACGCGCTTGTTGACGTAGCTGGCTACGCGCTTGCCGTTGCGGGTCTTCACCTGCTGCACTCGCTTGGTGACGTAGCGTGTGATTGCGACTTTCTGTCCAGGGGTCTTGCCCCAGGTCTGCTGACCTACATAGATGACCGCCATGCCCCAACCCATGGTGGAAAGCGTCT
>JBGPHO010000261.1:0-3968 GCA_041484425.1 Gemmatimonadaceae bacterium | reverse complement strand
CGTCCAGTCGCGCGAGCTGACGCTGACGCGTCCCGACGCGCTGGCCGGGACACTGAGCCACATGGCGCCCGAAGTCTTGCGCGGCGACCGTGCTGACACCCGCAGCGACGTGTGGGCGCTCGGAGTGCTGTTGTACGAGTTGGTTATGGGAGAGCTGCCCTTCACGGGGCGAACGCCGTTCGAGACGAGCTCGGCGATCCTCGGCGATGCGCCCAAGCCAATGAACCCTCGCGTGCCTCTCGCGTTGCGGCTCGTCATCGAGCGCTGCTTGATCAAGGACCCGGCCGGCCGATATCAACGCGCGCAAACGGTGGCCGACGCGCTCGACGCGATCAAGCGGCGGCGCGCTTGGCCGCTTGTTGGACGACTTCTCGTTTCCTCCCGCCGGCGCACTCTGTATGCCGCCGTAGGCGCCGCGCTGCTCTTATCCGTACTCGTGGTCGCGGCCGATCGCTTGCGCACGGAGTTCGGCGCGACTTTCTCCAAGCGGATATCGACGCTGGCGCTGCTGCCCCTCGAGAATGCCACGGGTGATCCCGGAGCCGACTATTACGCAGAGGGTATGACGGATGCACTCATCTCACAGCTCGGCGCGGCGAGTGAGGTACGTGTCCTCTCGCGCGCGTCCACTATGCGCGCTGCGCGGACCGCGAAGACCGTCGCCGACATCGGCGCCCAGCTCGGGACGGAAGTCATCGTCCAGGGGGTTCTGCGCCGCTCCTCCGAACAGATCACGATCGACGTGCGCCTCGTCCGGCCATCGGACGGAAGCGTGCTCTGGTCGGAGACCTACGAGCGCAACGCGAGAGAGGTGCTCGCGCTCGAGGCCGATCTCGTTCGCGGGCTCGCGGGCGCCGTCCAGCTCACTTTGAAGCCGGCGGCGCGCGAGCGGCTCTCTACGATTCGCGCCGTCAGCCCCGAAGTCTATGAGGCGTATCTCAAGGGGCGATACGAGTGGAACCAGCGGACACCCAAGTCGCTCCAGCTCGCGATCGAGCACTTCACTCGCGCCGTGGAGCTGGACCCAACCTACGCGCCCGCGCACGCAGCGCTCGCCGACTGCTTCAACCAGCTCGGGACCGTGATGTTGGGGACCGGCTCTCCGCGGGAGTACCGACCTCGTGCCGCCGCCGAAGCCATCAAGGCGTTGCAGATCGATCCGTCTTCTGCCGAAGCGCACGCCGCGCTCGGCTATGTGTGGCACTACGAATGGCGGTGGGCGGATGCCGAGAAGGAATTTCGACGCGCTATCGAATTGAATCCGAGCTACTCGCTGGTGCGTATCTGGTACGCGAATCTGTTGATGTCCCGATTGCGCATGAGGGAAGCTCTCGAGCAGGTGACCGCTGCGCGCGAGCTCGACCCTTTCTCGCTCATCGTCAATACCAACGTGGGCTGGATACTCGAGCGCGCCGGACGCCACGAAGATGCGATCGCGCAGCTGACACAAACTCTCGCCCTTGACTCGACGTACGTTCAGGCGCGCTGGCGCCTGGCCGGCGCGCTGGCATCCGCTGGACGCTTTACCGAAGCGCTAAATGAGGGCAATCGTGTCGTCGCGCTCAGCGATTCGTCGTCATCGGCGTTCGCAATGCTGGCGATCATCGACGCGCGCGCGGGAAGGCGCGCCGAGGCGCGCGCGCTGCTTGATGACTTGCTCGCTCGATCCCGTCGTGAGTACGTGCCATCAGCTTTGGTCGCCATGGTGTTTAACGCGTTAGGCGACTCCGAACGCGCGCTCACCTGGCTGGAAAAGGCCTTCGCCGAGCAGTCGAACGCGATCGCGTACCTTGCCGTCGATTACCAGAACAATCCGATTCAGCGCGATCCGCGGTTTCAGGCCCTGCTTTCCCGAACGGGACTGAAGTGACGCAGTCAGAGGGCATCGCCTCCTCGATCGACGTCACCGGCTTGCTGGTCCGCTGGTCCCGAGGCGAGCCGGAAGCGCTCGACCAGCTTATGCCGGTGATCTACACCGAATGCCGGCGCATTGCGGCGCGACAGCTCCGGCGCGAGCACCGCGACCACACGCTTGACCCGACCGCGCTGGTTCACGAATTATATCTGCGGCTGGTCGATCAGCGCCGCGCCAATTGGGCGAATCGGGCGCAGTTCTTCGGCATCGCCGCGCAGCTCATGCGGCGAGTTCTCGTAGATTATGCGCGAGCGCGACATGCGGACAAGCGCGGCGGCTCCGCGACGTTCGTGTCGCTCGCCGCAGCCGCTGATACCCCGGACGAGTCGCGTGTCACAGACGTCCTGGCGATCGATGAGGCCCTCGAGCGGCTGGCCGCCTTCGATCCGGAACAGGTGAGGATCATCGAGCTGCGGTTCTTCGCCGGCCTCACCGTGGAGGAGACCGCGCGCGTGGTTGGTCGATCGCCGCGCACCGTGAAGCGGGAGTGGCGCCTCGCGAAAGCGTGGCTGTACCGTGAGCTGCGTCCGGAGCATCGCTGACAGAAGAACGTCTTTCGCACAGAAAGGAAAACCCCCGCAAGCGTGTAAACGCTTACGGGGCGATGATCTGAAGTTCATGGGCCCGGGAGGAGTTGAACCTCCGACCTCACGCTTATCAGGCAGCTTCAAACGAACATGAATTAGGCTCAGAAGTTCCTACTCGCCTGCCTTTCACGAACATCCTGCTCAGCATGTCGCGCATTTACGAACATCTTGCGCATTTCCGCGCACATTTTGCGCATCCCAATCGACACCACAACGGACACCATCGCGAAGCTGGAAGCGTCGGCGCCGATTCCTTAATTACGACAAGGTCCGGTTCGCCGCGAGAAGCTCGCCCCTAAGCCGGCAAAGAAATGGAAAATGCCCCGTTGACTTCGAAGTCAACGGGGCATTCTTTGGCGGAGCCATCACCTTGTCGCGAAACCTCGCGATTGGCGAATGTCCTTAGCGAGGTTTCGGGGCGTCAGCTGAATTGACGTACTCTAGACCCCAAGGGCCTTGTCCGTGAAGCTGGATAATCGTCCTGCCCTTCGTCCACGCAAAGTGATGAACGCCCTCCGGGATCATTCCGAACGTCCCTGAGGGGAGCGCGATTCCACCCTTGTTCGTGAACTTGTCTCCCATGCCAACGTTCAATGCGCCGCTTATCACGGTGACATGCTCATCCGCGTGATGGAAGTGCGGCGGAATCCTGTACCCTGGCGGCATCATAAGGCGCATTGTGAACGCCCCCGATTTGGTCGGATCGCCATCGAGCACTGCGAGCTTCGCTCCCGCTGGGAGAATAGATGGTGCGGGGCCCCACTTGAGCGAATTGGGCGACGATACACTGGGAGACCTTCCGGTTTGGGCGGCGGCGACCCCAGCGCAGCAGAATGCTGCGACAACAAGTGCGTACTTGCGCATAATACCTCTCGGAGGATGGGTGATTGGACGAAGCTGCGGTTGGCCTGCATTGACATCAAGATCATTCACAACAACATCGTGCTCCCTGCCTACCACCACGTTCTGATACATCAAGCGTCGCACGTCAGCGTCGCGAGTGCCGCCGCCCACTCAGTCTCGTCGCGCGCCTTTCGTGCCCGGAAATTGATTCCCAGGGTGCCGAACTGCGCGGCGCTCGACGACTGTGGCGCGCCAGCGTAGACGTCTCCACGCCAGGCGATCTCGAAATCGACGAACCCGGCCGCGATGACCGTTGCCTTTAGCTCTGCATCCAGCAGAGCGCCGGCGATTCAACCCTTCCAGAGATTGATGTCTCGCTTCCCATTTTCCGGGACTGCTTTCTGCACGACAATGTCGCCGATCTGAAGGCGACCCCGCGGTTTCAGTACGCGCTCCATTTCCCGCAATGCGGCAAGCTTGTCCGGAAACAGGTTCAGCACACCGTTCGAGATCACGACGTCGGCCCAGTTGTCGGCGACGGGAAGCGATTCGCCAAGTCCTTGCCGAAACTCTACGTTGTGCATCTCCGCTTCCTTCCCGCCCTCGCGCGCTTTCTCGATCAT
>JBGPHO010000260.1:0-4003 GCA_041484425.1 Gemmatimonadaceae bacterium | reverse complement strand
GGAGAGGCACAAGCGCGGGCCATTCTTCGCCTCGCGCAGCGGCGAGCGAGCTACAGCCGCGCGCCTGATTCCGCCGGCGGCTTGATCGGGGGGAGTGCCGCCTCGATCTCGCCGCGCTGCGGTTCGAGCCAGGGCGGGAGTACGAGGTGCTCACCGAGCGAGGCCGGATCTTCATCGACGGTGAAGCCCGGTCCGTCGGTCGCGATCTCGAACAGAACTCCGCCCGGCTCGAGAAAATAGACCGACTTGAACCAGAACCGATCGATAACCTCGGTCGGACGCCGGTGCGCGCGATCAATTCGCGCGCGCATCTCGAGCTCGGTCTTCTCGTCCGGCACTCGCCACGCAACGTGGTGCACTCCGCCGGTTCCCCATCTTCCTCGCTCGGCGTCCGGGATTTCGCGGATCTCGAGATAGCGTCCCGAGCCGCCACCCCCGATCGAGAATCCGAACCATTCGTGCTCCCCACCAATGTCCACGAATCCGAGAACCCCGGTGAGAAAGCTGGAGGTCGCCGCGAGGTCGCGCTCCCAGAGGCGGACGGAGTGCAGTCCGCGGATTTGCTTTTCAACCGGAACCGGGCCCTCGCGCCAGGGAGTGAAGTCGCGCTCGTCCCCCGTTTCGTGCAACACGAGAGGCAGACCATGCGGATCGGTGAACGGGAGCGCCGAGGTTCCACGTCTGGTCTCGATCTCGCCCACGGCAAGACGGTGCTCCGCCAACCGCTCTCCCCAGTAGTCGATGCTGCCGAGCGGAACCGCGAGCGAGACCTCCATCGCCAGCCCCACGCCGGGCCTGGCCTCGGCCATCTCCGGCCACGGGAAGAAAGTGATGTCGGTTCCGGGGTGCCCTTCCCCGTCAGCGTAGAACAGGTGATAGGTTCCGGGTGAGTCCTGATTGACGCTCTTTTTGACCAGGCGCATGCCCAGCACGCCGGAGTAGAAATCGACGTTGTCTTGAGCATCGCCAGCGATGCAAGTGACGTGATGGAGCCCGGTTACGCCAGTCATGAGGGTGTCCGCCAGTTAATCGTCCGAATTACTACGTAGGTCTACGTACAGCGGGTTGGCTCAAATTGCGGCATCCTTAAATCAGAAATGGCGACGAGCTGCCGCACGTATTCGCTCGAGCGACGGAAGAGTAGCTCAAAGGCGATGGAGGCTGCAATGACCGCACCCAATTGGTTGGCGAATTACGACGACGGAGTTCCGTCCACGCTGGAGCCTTATCCCAGTCGAAGCCTCACTGACTATCTGCGGGAATCTGCCGGCCGATGGCCCGACCGTCCTGCCCTGCTGTTCATGGGCTCGACGATCACGTACCGGACGGTCGAAGAGCAGAGCAATGCGCTCGGGGCAGCGTTCCGCGAGATGGGAGTGAGACGCGGCGATCGGGTTGCCATCTGTCTTCCCAACTGCCCCCAATTCCTGATCGCCGAATTCGCCGCATGGAAAGTGGGCGCGATTGTGTGTCCCTTCAATCCGACGTACAGCGAGCGGGAGATGGAAGACGCGCTTCAGACAACGGGCGCGGAGACGGTGATCGTGCTCAACCGCTTCTACGGAAAGGTTAAGAGCATTCAATCGCGAACGTCCGTCAAGCGGGTCGTCGCCACGAGCATCAAGGAATACCTGCCATGGACTCTCCGCTTCGCGTACACCGTGCTCAAGGAGAAGAAGGAAGGCGAGCGCATCGACATTGCGGCCGACGATTTTCGTTTCGGGAGACTGCTCCGGCGGTTCCGCCGCTCGACGCCGCCGATTTCGGATGCGAGCCTGGACGATCCGGCGGTCATTCTCATGAGCGGCGGCACCACCGGCACTCCGAAGGGCGTGACCGGAACGCACCGTGGAATCGTGGTCGCGGGACATCAGCTTCAGGCCTGGCTCCGCCCCGCGATGAAAGAGTGGACGGACAAGATCATGCTTCCCCTGCCGTTGTTCCACGTATACGGGAACACCGGTGTCCAGAGCCTCGCCTTCATCAACCACAATCCGATCGCGCTAATTCCAAATCCGCGCGATTTGCGCAGTGTGCTGAAGGAGATAAATGAGGTCCAGCCAGCCTTCATCTGCACGGTGCCGACATTGCTCAACGGCATCATGAACCACGCTATGGCGCGCGAAGGCAAGGTGGACTTCCGCTCGATCAAGCTGTGTTTCTCGGGCGCGGCGCCGCTCATGGCGGAAACGAAGAAACGATTCGAGGAGCTGACGGGTGGCGTAATCGTGGAAGGCTATTCGCTCACCGAGGCGCAGATGGCGGTCGTCGCAAATCCCGTTTTGGGCGAGAAGAAAATCGGCTCCGTGGGAATGCCGCTGCCCGATGTTCGCATCGAAATCCTCGACTCGGACGACGGGCACACGCCGGTTCCGGAGGGCGAAGTGGGCGAGATCGTGATGAGCGCCCCGCAGCTGATGCGCGGGTACTGGAAGAGGCCCGAGGAGACCAAAGAGATGCTGCGCACCAATAATCGTGGCGAACGGCGGCTCTATACCGGCGACCTCGGATACCTCGACGAAGACGGATACCTGTTCATCGTCGACCGCAAGAAGGATCTGATCAAGACCTGCGGCTTCCAGGTGTGGCCGCGCGAGATCGAGGAAGTCATTTCCAGCCACCCCGCGGTGGCCGAGGTGGGGGTCGTCGGACTCCCGGACAACATGCGCGGCGAAGTGGTGAAAGCGTGGGTCGTCCTCCGAGCGGATTGCGCGCTGACTCCCGCCGATTTGAAGCTGTACTGCCGGGATCGCCTCGCGCCCTACAAGATTCCCGCGAAGTACGAGTTCGTGGCCGACCTGCCGAAGACGCAGATCGGAAAAGTTCTCCGCCGCGTGCTTCGGCAGACGGAGGACAAGAGCGAGGAATTCGAAGTCGTCTAGCGGGGCTCCGCGCCCTGTCCCTTGTAAACCACGCCGCCTTTCATCACGAAGTTGACGCGCTCCGTAGCGTGAATGTCCGTGAGTGGATCGCCTGGAACCGCGACGATGTCGGCGAATTTACCCGCCGCCAGAGATCCGACCTTTGCGTCCCAACCGAGCAGCTTCGCTCCATTCAACGTGCCGGCATTGAGCGCGGCCATCGGCGTCATCCCGCCCCATTCGACCATCAGGACGAACTCGCGTGCGTTGGTGCCGTGCGGAATCACTCCGGCATCGGTCCCGAGCGCGATCTGAACGTGGTTTGCGACAGCGATCTTAGTTGCGTTTCTCACTGCCGCCCCCGCCGCGAGAGCCTTCTCGGCGCGGAGACCCTTGAGCACTCCGTTCCTGGCAAAGCGCTCAACCGCCTCGCCCGCCATCATCGTCGGGACGAGAAAAGTGCCGTGCTGAGCCATCATGCGTGCTCCCTCCTCGTCGAGAAAGGAACCGTGCTCGATCGACGACACTCCCGCGCGCACGGCAATCTTGATTCCGTCGGTGCCGTGCGCGTGCGCGGCCACCTTGCGCCCGAGCTTCGTGGCTTCATCGACCAAGGCCTTCATCTCTTCGTAGGTGTACTGCGTCACTCCGACGGCATCTCCCTCCGAAAGCACTCCGCCCGTCGCGCACATCTTGATGACGTCGGCCCCGCTCTTGACCTGATAGCGAACCGCTGCTCTGATCTGCTCCGGCCCGTCGGCAACTCCGTCGGCAGGACCCAGTTGGATCAATCCAGGCCTGAACCCGTTCTCGTCGCAGTGTCCGCCCGTGATTCCGATCGCGTGCCCGGCGTTTTCCATTCGAGGCCCGGGGACCCGTCCGTCGGTGATGGCCTGGCGGAGCGCCATGTCGTCGAAATTCGGCGAACCGACGACGCGGACAGTGGTGAATCCCGCCATCAGGGTACTGCGAGCATTGGCCACGCCGACAATCGCGCCGTAAGACGCATAGTCCTTGACCACGGCGAGGTCGGCGAGCGGATCACCGAGCGTCCTGCCGATGAGATGGGTGTGCGCGTCGATGAATCCGGGCAGGAGAGTGACGTCCCCAAGATCAATCACTCGCGCGCCCGCAGGCACGGC
>JBGPHO010000259.1:0-4013 GCA_041484425.1 Gemmatimonadaceae bacterium | reverse complement strand
GGTGCCAACTGCAGCGCCGGGTAGCGAGGGCAAGCGCAGATAACCGCTGAATGCATCTAAGTGGGAAGCTGCCCCCAAGATGAATCTTCCCTGGAGCCTCGAGCTCCCTGAAGGGCCGGGAGAGACCATCCCGTCAAGAGGCCGCACGTGGACGCCGGGCAACCGGTTTCGAGCGAAGCGGTCCTCATCGCCCGTGAGGCTTGATCTCCTTATATGGTTCGAGTTTTCCTTGTATTTGACTCGAACCGACTAGCAGTAACCAAGCGATCTAACGGTTGATTCGAACATCAAACGATCACTACTACAATCCAAAGTCATTTAGTAACTTGTCCGCGGCCTGTTCCTACTGGGGTGTAGGTCAACTGGCAGACCGCCGGACTGTTAATCCGGAAGTTGCAGGTTCGAGTCCTGCCGCCCCAGCTTTCTTTTTTTTTTTGACAACCGACTTACGCTGGCGACTGGAGCGTAGGGGCCACACCCGTTCCCATTCCGAACACGGTCGTTAAGCCCTACAGCGCCGATGGTACTCCGTTCGAGAGGACGCGGGAGAGTAGGCCGTCGCCGGCACCTCATTGGGCCGCCCATTAAATGTGGGCGGCCCTTTGTTTTTGGTGGAACTGCAAACTGCAGAGGCGGGAGGCAAGAGTAGCGTAGATGCCAGTTTTTCAGTTCACGACGCCCCGCCTTTACTCGGCGCCAGTCTCAGTGCGAGCAGTCGCTTCGAACGCCACTGAGGCAAGTCCGGGCGTAGTGAACTAGCAAACTCACATCTACGCCTCTGACGCCTCCCGCCTGTTCAGTTGCAGTTGCTTCCCGTCCAATTTGCCTTTTGTTCTTCGAACCGGACTAACTTCCACTATGCCCAGAGCCGGGATCGTCACGGTCGTCGGAAAACCGAACGTCGGAAAATCGACGCTCCTCAATCGCATCGTCGGCCAGAAACTGAGCATCACCAGCCCCAAGCCGCAGAGCACGCGTGACCGCGTCGTCGGCATCTACACGGCCGACGACTCCCAGATGGTGATCCTCGACACCCCGGGACTTCTGAATCCCGGCTACCTGCTCCAGCACGCGATGCGCGCCACGGCGCTGCGCGCGCTCGACGAGGCCGACGTCATCGTCTACCTCGCCGACGCGACGGAAGGAAATCCGCCATCACTCGTCGAGGCGGCCGAGCTCGCGTCCGTGCCCCGCGCACCGGTGATAACCGTTCTCAACAAGTCGGACGCGATCCCGGCGAATCGTCTCGCGCAGACGGTTAGCGAGGCCGGCTCGGACGTTGTGAGCATCTCGGCTCTCACGGGCGACGGCATCCCGGAATTGATGGCGCTCATCGCGCGGAACCTTCCCGAAAGCCCGTTCCTCTATCCCGAGGACGACATCAGCACCCAGCCGGTTCGGTTCTTCGCCGCAGAGCTGGTGCGGGAGACCGTGCTCGAGCAGCTGCACGACGAGGTCCCTTACGCCGTGGCTGTTCAGGTCGAAGAATTTCGTGAGGAGCGCTCGCCTCTCTACATCCGCGCAGTAATTTACGTGGAGCGGGACAGCCAGAAGGCGATCATCATCGGCAGCAAGGGCGCGCAGATCCGCAGCATTGGCGAGGCGGCGCGCAAGAAGATCGAATCCTTTCTCGGCTCCAGGGTGTATCTGGATCTCTGGGTCAAGGTGCTCGCCAACTGGCGCAAGAACCCGGGCAGTCTCTCACGATTCGGCTATCAACTCGCTACAGGAAAAAGCAAATGAGCTTGTCGGCGCGTCTCCTCGAAATTCTCGTCTGCCCCAAATGCAAGAGTGAGCTCGAGTATCGCGAATCGGAGCAGGCCCTTCTCTGTCACAAGTGCCGGCTGCGTTACGCCGTGCGTGACGACATCCCAATCATGCTGATCGATGAGGCGACTCCTTTTTAGCGCGGGCCTGTCGGTCCTCCTCGTCGCCGGACACGCAGGGGCTCAAGGGCCGACTGGAAGCGAAGGCTCGCTCTTTCTGCTTCTGCCGACGGGCGCGCAGGCAGTCGGCATGGGTCAGGCGATGGTCGCCGGGAAACCGGGTAGCGAAGGGATCTGGTGGAACCCGGCATCGATAGCCGACCAGGACAAGCGCGAGCTGGCAATCCACCACTCGAAGACCGTCGCCGGCGTTGGCGACGCCCTGACATTCGTCCTGCCGACGCGCTCGTACGGGACCGCGGCGCTTTCGCTCAACATCCTCAACATCGGCGAGCAGCAGGTGACCGACGACCTGGGCGACGTCGTCGGCGTCATTCTCCCGCGCGACGTGGTGCTGGCCGGAACGTACGCCGCGGCGATTACAAAACGCCTGAGCGCGGGCGTCAACTACAAAGTGGTGCAGCTGCGGGTGGACTGCTCCGGCCAGTGCAGCAGCGTGGGCCCCGAGGTAGAGAGCTCGCGAGCGGTCGATCTGGGCGCGCAATACGAGGTCGAGGCGGGGGCGCCGCTCACGTTCGGGGCCGCCATACGCAATCTCGGGGGACGGCTCAATTCGAGGGAAACGAACCAGCGCGACCCGCTTCCAACTCAGGTCGAGCTCGGTGCGATGTACAGGCTCAAGTTTCTCGATCATTACGTGAAAGACACCGAGCTGCGCGCAGCGGGAAGCTTCATCAATTCGCGGCAGTTCGGAGGGAAGTCGGTCAGAGTCGGCACGGACGTCATGTATCAGGGCAAGGTGCACCTGCGCGCCGGCTTCGTCGGGCACGACCGGCGGGGAGATGCCAGCGCCGCCCTCGGCCTCGGCCTTCAAAGCGGCGGATTCGTGTTCGACATTGCGCGGACATTCGGCGGACTCCCGGCGGACAACGGCCAGTCGCCAGTGTACGTCTCGCTCCGCTACCTGTTTTGATTCGGCCAAGGTGCTGCGCGGCCGGCAACCGCGCTCGCACCATGACGAGGAAGCGCCGATGAAGATCCTCTACGCTCTTCTCGTTTTCGTTCCCATCGCACTCGGGGCGAGAATTGCCGGAGCGCCTCCGATCGCAGTTTTCATCCTGAGCGCGCTCGCCATCATCCCGCTGTCAGGTGTCCTCGGTGCCGCGACAGAGGCTGTGGCGGAGCATACCAGCCCCGGGATCGGCGGCGTGCTGAGCGCGACGATGGGGAATCTGGCCGAGCTGATCATCGCCGGAGTTGCGCTCCGGGCCGGACTGATCGACCTGGTCAAGGCATCGATCACGGGCTCGATCCTGGGCAACCTCCTCCTCGTTCTGGGCATCGCGCTGCTCGCCGGCGGGCTCAAGTTCAAGGTGCAGAAATTCAACCCAACCCTGGCGGGAGCGAGCAGCACCGTGCTCCTCATCGCCGTGTTCGGGCTGGTCGTACCGGCGCTCTTTCATCAGCTGCACCCGGATCCAGAGAGAGCGGCGACGGTGCGAATGTCCCATTACGTGGCAGGGCTTCTGATCGCCGGCTATGTGGCCTGGCTGGCCTTTTCCCTCTGGACGCACTCGTCGTCGTTCCGGAGCGACCACGGTCCAGGCGTGACTGTAGCCCCAAAATGGTCGTCTAAGAAGGCAATGGGAATCCTGCTCGCCGCTGCCGTCACCATCGGCGTGGTGGCGGAGGTTCTCGTTTCGGCTACTGAGGAGGCGGTGAAGGTGCTGGGCCTGTCCGAATTCTTCGTCGGACTGATCCTGATTCCGATCATCGGCAATGCGGCCGAAAACAGCTCTGCGATCATCATGGCGATGCGGAATCGAATGGATCTCGCGCTCAGCATCGCCATTGGCTCCAGCATTCAGGTGGCGCTGCTGATAGCGCCGCTGTTGGTTCTTCTCGGAATGGTGTTCCACCAGCCGATGGATCTCGCTTTCACCACCATGGAGGTGGCGAGCATCGCATTGGCTGTTTTGGTACCGTCCTCCGTCATCTGGGACGCGGACACGAATTGGCTCGAGGGGGCTTTGCTTCTTCTCGCGTACGCTGTACTCGGAGTTGCGTTCTTTTTCTTCTGACAGACCAGAATCATCGTCCACCCGGACAGCCAACGATTGCAGCAGC
>JBGPHO010000258.1:0-4017 GCA_041484425.1 Gemmatimonadaceae bacterium | reverse complement strand
GCCCTCCTCAATTCCAAGTCAGACGTAAAAATCCAGATAGGTAAGAAGCTTACTCGCGGCCTTGGCGCTGGTGCGCGGCCGGAGATCGGGAAGCAGGCCATCGACGAGAACAGGGAAGAGGTCGCGCGCGCGATGCACAACGCCGACCTCGTCTTCGTGACCTGCGGCATGGGTGGCGGGACTGGAACGGGTGCCGCACCCGTCCTTTGCGAGCTCGCTCGCGCAGCTGGTGCCCTGACAGTCGGTATCGTCACCAAGCCATTCCTGTTCGAAGGCCGCAAGCGCATGCGTCAGGCCGAGCTCGGCATCGCCGAGATGCGGAAGCACGTCGACACGATGATCGTGGTGCCGAACGAGCGACTCCTTGCCGTCGTCGGCAAAGGAATCCCGTTCCAGGACGCGCTCAAGAAGGCTGACGAGGTGCTGCTGCACGCCACTCAGGGCATTAGCTCCCTCATCAGCGTGACCGGGTTGGTGAACGTCGATTTCGCCGACGTCCGCACGGTGATGCAGGAAGGCGGGTCGGCCCTCATGGGCACCGGTATCGGCCGCGGTGAGAATCGCGCCATCGAAGCGGCCCAGCAGGCGATCGCAAGCCCGCTGCTCGACAACGTCTCGGTGTCGGGAGCCACAGGCGTTCTCGTCAACATCACTGGCGGCGCCGATCTGACGCTCGGTGAAGTGCACCAGATCAACGAGATCATCCACGACGCGGTCGGTGAGGACGCGGAAATCATCTTCGGCGCCGTGCATGAGCCGGCGATGCAGGGCGAGATCCGCGTTACGGTCATCGCGACCGGCTTCGACCGTCCCCAATCGGCATCGGTCCAGGCGCCGAACATGATCTCGACACAGTCTCCGATCGTGAGAGGATCACCGGTCATTCCACTCCGTCCAATCCGCGGAAATGGCGTGACGAGAAACACACTCAATGAGATTCCAAGACGGAATATTCCGACTCCGCCGACCGGCAATCCGACCGTGACTCCGGAGCGCGATCGGTCGTCTCCTGAGCAGGACCTGAGTGACATGGAAATTCCGACATTTATACGAAGGCAAATGGATTGAAAAGGGTCGGCGTGAGGCCAGCGAGTTATGCAGTTGTGGCGATCCTGGGTATGGTCGCCGTTTGGCTTACACCGTCCCTCGAGCCGAAGCAGATTTTTCCAATGACGCCGGTCGTCGTCACTCGACCCGGCCTCGAGCCCGCCGACTTCATGCTCCGGCCCGTCGTAATCGAAGCCTCCAACACGGAGCTCCTCGACACCCTCCAGATCTCGGGCGTCATCCACTCCAGCCTGTATAACGCCCTCAACGAGAGCGGCGTCGGCGTTCTACCGCCCTCCGCCCGCCATCAGCTTGCCTGGTCGCTCGCCGACATTTTCGAGTACAAAGTCGACATGAGCCGCGACCTGAGGCAGGGTGACAAGTTTCACCTCTTGATCGAGCGGCTTCAGAAGCCGAACGGCGCGATCATCGTCCAGAAGGTTCTGGGCGCGCGTCTGGCCCTCTCGGGCGGGACAAATCCACTCGAGGCGATTCACTTCGACACGCCGGGCTCGAGCACCGGGCAGTACTACGACGCGAGCGGTATGTCGCTTCGGGCCGCCTTCCTCCGCGCGCCAGTAGCGTTCCGTCGCATCAGCAGCATCTTCGGCGCGCGCAAGCATCCGATCTTCGGCGAGTGGCGTAACCACACCGGAACTGACTACGCGGCGCCGATGGGCACACCCGTCCGCGCAATCGGCGACGGCGTTGTGATCTTTGCCGGGATGAAGGGTGGCTACGGCAACATGATCGACATCCGCCACCGGAACGGCATGGTGAGCCGTTACGGCCACATGCGGAATTTCGCGACGGGCATGCGCGCGGGTGCCAAGGTGGCAATGGGATCCACCATTGGCTTCGTTGGCATGACCGGATGGGCGACTGGCCCGCACCTCCACTTCGAGATTCGCGTCGGCGGCGTGGCGCACGACCCGAAGCTGGCGCTTCAGAGCAGAAGCGGCGAGCCGATCCCGGCCGGCGAGCGCACTCTTTTCCAGAAGATGAGAAATCAGACGCTGGCAAGCCTGAACCAGTCACATTTGGCCAGCGTGACCGAGTAACACCGCCAGCAGCTCGCAGGGCTTATCTTCAACCCGGACTCAAATGTCCGGGTTTTTTTTGCCCTCAATCAGACAGCAACCAAATGGCAGGCAGGATACTCCGGCGCGCTGGGGACGTACCCACCCGTTCGCTGTGGACCAGGATAAAGGACGTCGCGCTCACCGACGTCACGGCAATAGCGCGCGGCGGCGCCATCCAGGGCTCGCTGGAGAATCTGGAGCAGATCCTCCTCGAGGCCGACTTCGGCGTTCCCACCACTATGCGCCTGGTCGCGGAGATCGAGGGACAAGCTCGCCGCGGGCTCATCAAGACGCAGGAGCAATTCCTCAACGCGCTCGAGAAGGCGATCGAAACCTCCCTTCGCTCCGGGAATAGCGATCCACGGTTCGTGCGGGCCGCGTCGGGACCCACGGTCGTGCTGGTGGTGGGCGTAAATGGCGCGGGAAAGACGACATTCATCGGGAAGTTGTCCGACTTTCTGAAGGCCAATAAGATGTCGGTCCTCGTCGGCGCGGCCGACACGTTTCGCGCCGGGGCCATCGACCAGTTGCGGATGTGGTCGGAGCGCACCGGGGCCGATTTCGTCGGCGGAAAGGCAGGCTCCGACCCCGCCGCGGTGGCATTCGACGCCGTCGATGCCGGGATAAGTCGAGGCAAGGATGTCGTCATCGTCGATACTGCGGGCCGCCTTCATACGAGCGGATCACTGATGGACGAGATGAAGAAAATCGATCGCGTAATTGGCAAGCGGCTTCCCGGCGCGCCGCACGAGACACTGCTGGTTCTCGATGGGACGATCGGACAGAACGCCGTCCAGCAGGCGAAGACCTTCGCCGAGGCAATTCCCATCACCGGCCTCGTTGTCACCAAGGTTGACGGCACCGCCAGAGGGGGAATAGTGCTCGCCGTGCACGACGCCCTGAACGTGCCGGTGAAATTCATCGGGATTGGCGAGAAAGCCACTGATCTGGAGGCTTTCGATCCCAAGGCTTTCGCGCACGAGGTTCTCGAGGGCTAGCGACCGCGCGTCGTTCACTGCTGCCCCGGCGTCGAGGCGCCGATAGGAGCTGTTAGCGACCACGCTTCGTTTATTTCGGCCCTCCGGGTCGAGGACGTGTGAATGGAGGCTGTTACGGAAAGCCGCAGCGGAAAGGTGTACCTCGACATGCCCGTCAACTACCTGAAGGGCGTCGGGCCTGCCCGCGCCGAATCCCTGAGAAAACTGGGAATCGTCACCGCGCGCGATCTCCTATTCCACATTCCTCACCGCTACGAAGACGCGAGCACGATCAGCCCCATCGCCTCGCTCGAGACTGGCATGGACGGAACGATTATCGGAAAGGTGATCTCGAAGGGGATCATTCCTACGCGCCGAGGTCTCCGAATCTTTCAGGCGGTGCTCAAGGATGAGAGCGGGATGATCGAGGCGTCATGGCCCGGACAGCCCTTCCTCGACCGCAGCATCGAGAAGGGAGACATCATGCTGCTGACCGGATCCGTCCGCTTTTTTCACGGCCGCCAGCTTCAGCCGCGCGAGTACATCCAGCTCGGTAAGGACGATGACGACGTAAAGGGCGGGAAGGTCCTGGCGGTCTATCCGGCCACGGAAGGTCTCTCTTTCAAGGTGATTCGGGGAATCATCGACCAGCACCTCGACACGCTGCTGCCCCTGATCAAGGAGTATTTGCCCGAGGACATACTGCGCGCCGCCGGCCTCCCGAGCCTGCGCGAAGCGCTGTTGATGGTGCACCGGCCCAAGACGATTGCCGAAGGGACGCGGGGGAGAGCACGGCTCGCATTCGAGGAGCTGCTCTTCGTCCACATCCTTCACCGGCGGGCCAACGCGCTCAAGCGAGAAAAGCGAAGTGGAACGGCATTTCAAAACCGGCGTCAGCTCACGAGCGCCCT
>JBGPHO010000257.1:0-4019 GCA_041484425.1 Gemmatimonadaceae bacterium | reverse complement strand
GGCGTGTTCACTCCGAGCCACTCGAGGGCGTAGGACCCGCCGCCGCCGTCATAGGTCACGCGCGCGAATCCATTCGTCGTGCGCTGGCGCGAGTAGTCGCGGTAACCGTCGCTTTCGGTTCGCGCAACATTCGCCTGATATCCGAGTCCGTCGGTCGCGCCCCCCGCCTTCGCGACGACGCGCCCCGTGTCAAATGCCCCGCACCACATTCGAACAGCACCTGACACCGCACCCCGTGGCGGATCGCAGGTCCGAATGTCGACCACGCCGCCCCCGGCATTTCCATAAAGCGAGGACGCACTCCCTCGCATTACCTCCACGCGGCCCACCGACTCGAGGTCGAGGTAATCAACCGGCGTCTGGCCGTCGGGGAGGGTGAGGGGAATCCCATCACGGAGCACCCGAATGCCTCGAACGCCGAACGCGGAGCGCGCGCCGAATCCGCGAATGGAGATGCGCGGATCCTGCGACGGATTGTTTCGATTCGAGACCGAGAGACCCGGGATCAGCCACAGCGCATCGTCGAGCGAGAGATGTCGCTGACCCGGGCGCATCGAGTCCGGGGTCTGAACGGTGACGGCGAATGGAAGCTCGAGCGGCGATCGTGCACCGCGTCCGACCTCCACGACTACCGGCTCGAGCCTGGCTACAGTCGTGTCCTGCGCGCGCGCGTGATTCGTGAGCAGTGAGAGTGCGATCAGCGCCGCCACGCCCCCGAGAGCCTTGGAGTTCATGCTCCTATATACGGCTCCGTACAGGCCCGCTCAACTCCGCTTTGCTCAGCCTTCGTCCAGAACCTTCCGCACGGTTTGCAGCAGGGCTTCGGAAGTGAAGGGCTTTTGCAGAAAACTCTTCGAGGGCTCGATGAATCCTCGCCTGATGATGTCGTCGTCGGTGTAACCCGACATATAGAGCGACTTCATTCTCGGGCGAATCCCCGCCAAACGCTCCACCAGCCCTCGGCCATTCATGCCGGGCATCACGATGTCTGTGAGCACCAAATCGATATTGCCCACCTCCTTCGTCGCGATGTCCATTGCCTCACGCCCGTGCTGCGCCGAAAGGACGCGGTAACCCTGTTTCTCCAGAATCCGCGTCGTGAGTCCGCGCACTGCCGGCTCGTCTTCGACGACGAGAATCGTCTCCGATCCCCGTGACGCCTCCACCGCAGCCGGCTTGTATTCCCCTGGCTGGAAGGCTGTGGCGGCACTCACCTCCGGAAAATAGAGCTTGACCGAGGTTCCATGCCCCGGCTCGCTGTAAATCCACACGTAGCCGCCCGATTGCTTGACGATTCCATACACAGTTGCCAGACCGAGTCCCGTTCCCTTTCCGGCTTCCTTCGTCGTGAAAAACGGATCGAACGCGTGTTCTCGCGTGTCAACGCTCATTCCGACGCCGGTGTCTCCCACCGCGAGCATCACGTAGCGTCCGGGCATGACCGGCGCGTGCTCGCTGGTGTAATTCTCGTCCAGCTCGACGTTCAGGGTCTCGATGCTTATCGTGCCTCCCTGCGGCATCGCGTCGCGAGCGTTTACGACCAGATTGACGAGGATCTGCTCGAGCTGACCTGGGTCGGCGACGACATAGCCACGCGCGGCGCAGGCCGAGGCGATAATGATGTCTTCGCCGATCAGGCGTCGGAGCATGGGCTCGACGCTCGCCACTACGCTGTTCATGTCGAGCACTCTGGGCTGGAGTATCTGCTTGCGGCTGAACGCCAGCAGCTGCCTGGTGAGTGTGGATGCCCGCTCGGCGGCGCTTTTGATCTGTTTCACATCCTCGCTGCGCGGATCAGTCGGGTCGAATCCCTCCATGATGATCTCGGTGTTGAGTCTGATCACCGTCAGGAGATTGTTGAAATCGTGAGCGATTCCTCCGGCCAGTCGGCCGACTGCATCCATTTTCTGCGACTGGCGGAACTGCTCCTCGAGGTTGCGCCGCTCGGTCAGATCGATCGAGACGCGAACGTACCCGACAACGGTTCCCCGCTCGTCGCGGACAGGAGCGGTTGTGAGAAGAGCGGGGAACGCCTTGCCCGATTTTCCCTGCACCAGATACTCGCCCGTCCAGCTCTCTCCGGATACCCCGCGCTGGCCGATCTCTCCACCGTGATCGCGAAGGAATGGCGAGGGCGTCAATTCCTGGATCGGCTTGCCAACGGCCTCCTCGGCGGCCCACCCGTACAGATTTTCCGCGAAGGCGTTCCAAAAGATCACGATCCCCTCGGGATCCGTAGCCACGACTGCCTGCTGTACGGCATTGAGCAGCTGGGCCTGGAACCTGATCGCCGCCTCCGAGCGCGAGCGCTCGGTCACGTCAGTCATTGCGCCGATCATGCGGATGGCGGCTCCAGTACTGTCGCGCACGACGTGGCCGCGATCCATCACGTTGGCGTGCGTCCCGTCCGCGCGGCGGTAGCGATATGAATCGCTCCAGCTCGTTCCACCGTGGTCAAGGACGCCATGAATTCCGGCGGTGACTCGATCGCGATCTTCCGGATGGATGTGGTCGTACCACCACTTGATCTCAGGAAAGATCTTGTTCTGCTTGTGGCCGAAAACGTGTTCGACGGAGTCATTCCAGACGAGCGCGTTGGTCTGGATGTCCCAGTCCCAGATGACGTCGTTCGTGGCTCGGGCCACGAAGCGAAAGCGCTCGTCCGTCGTGCGCACGGTCCGCTCGGCCTTCCGTTGTTCGGTCACGTCGACCACGATCGCGACGGCGGCTACGACATCGCCGTCAGCATCGTGCACCGGTGCGGAGCTCATGCGGATGAAACCATCGGTGCCATCGCCGCGCAGAATGCGGATTTCCTCTCCGCGCACGACCTCCTTCGTTAGTACCGTGCGGGCCAGCGGCCAGTCGAGCGCGGCGATCGGAGTGCCGCTCTCGCGAAACCCGACCCACTCGTTGTAGCTGTGCAGATCGGGCGAGGGTGTGAATGAGGTACGGAAGATTTCGGTCATCTGGGCGTTGACTGAAACGAGCCGCCCCGAAGGCACCTCCGCCACGACGACGCCTACCGGCATCTGCTGCTGGACTGCGTGCGCGAGAGTGCGCTCGGCGATGAGGCGGAGCTGCCCGTCGTGCACCGCGCGCGCGGCAATGCGGCGCTGAATTTCGGAGATGACCGCCGTGGAGAGCGAAGTCAACACGCCAATATCGCGTTTGCTCCAATCGCGGGGTTTTTCATCGATTGCGCACAGAGCACCGAGCACGTGCCCGTCTTCGGTAACGAGAGGGATGCCGGCGTAAGCTCGGACTTTGGAGCCCCGCGCGGCGAAAGCAGGCTCCTGCTGCACGTCCGCAATTACGAGCGGCATCGCTGTGCCAACGACATCCTGGCAGAAACACGACTCGAGCGGATTCCAGCCAACGGATGCGCAAACGCCGTCGCAGGCCACGCTCTTGAAGTACTGGCGATCGGCGTCGACGAGTGAGATCAGAACCGTGGGAACATCGAGGAACTGGGCCGCGAGACGCGTGAAAACGTCCAGGCGGTCGTCAGCGGCTGTCTCGAGAAGTCCTGTGTTGTGGAGAGCAGCGAGCCGGGCGGGGCTCGTCAATGCTTGATCGTTGGCCAAGTGGGCCTGTGGAGAAGAGAAATCGGACACAACTGGAGCAGCCAAGCGCTGCTGCGGACAATAATTTCAGCGTCTCAACACTGCAAGAATCACAGCATGATAGGTCGCGATCGCCCGGGCCGGAAGCTGCGTGTCGGAAAGTGGCTCCCACGACTTGCTCGACGGGGCTTGTGGTGCATTACCAATCGATGCCGAACGGATCTCCGGGCGGCGCACGTAGCGCCGGAGTCGGGGACGGAAGCTCCTGCCGCTCGAGCCAGCGATTCAGGTCCGCGGCAATGCTCATCCAGTGCGCGCGGCGCTGTTCATCTCCTGACGAGCCAAGCGCGCGGCTGCGCGAGCGCAGGGAATTCATCTTGAGCTCGACCAGAGAGCGGACCTCGGGTGCCGCCTCCTTGTCCGCGGCCAGAAGCAGCATGCGATCGACGACCG
>JBGPHO010000256.1:0-4064 GCA_041484425.1 Gemmatimonadaceae bacterium | reverse complement strand
GTGGTGTGCGGCATCGGGCGGAATCCCCTGATGACCGGGATATCGGTCTCATCGAGCGCACTCATCTCGTAGCTCGGCCAACGCATCACCTCGCGGACGATACCCACGATCAACGTGGCGGTCGCGATCATGAGCGGCGCATCGGGGGTGAAATCGGCGGTGATCTCGATGCGGTCGCCGCGTGGTCTGACGCCGATTCCGGTGGAGCGCCGGTTTGCCGCGAGCAGCATCACGGGAACCGGAAGGATGTGGGCCAACAGGTATGCGAGCTGGTCGACGGTTCTCGTCGGGCCCTGCTCCTCTTGTGGCACCTCGAAGGAGATGTTGTAGTGGGTGCTGAAGCCAGCGAGCTGAACGTCGCTGTCGTGCGCCTGTTCCCAGGCGTCGAGCTCCTGCCGGACAAACAGGATCGCTTCCCAGAGTGAGCGTCCGGCCCGGGCTGCGCAGCCCCGCTCGATCTCGATTACTGGAGTGGCGACCTCGATGACGCCGGTGTCGAAATAAACCGCGCCGCCGGTGGGCAGGTGATACGACCTGCCCTTCCGGTGCATCATCTTCTCACGGATGAACTTTCGTGGGCTCCCGAAGATGTCCTCCGGCTTCACCTGCACGCCGTCCATGATCACGGCGAATTCGGCTTCCATGCCGATCGCCGCGAGCTGGATCCGCTCGCGAGTGGATGATTTGTTCTCCGGTCCCTTTTTCTTCTTCAGCGTCATTCTCTGCTTTGGCCCAAGATTCTTCGATTTCCGTGAGTGTCCGCTTCAACCGGCCAGTCAACTTCTTACGTCCCGAGGCACCGAAAGCACATAGCCCAGGTCAAGGTGGAGATGGTCTTCCGCAAAGCCGGTCGGCGCTCCGTAAGGGCGCGTCCATATGCCCGGCAGGGTCTGCCGCGCGATCAGACTGAACCGCTCGATAGCGCCCCGGTTGTCCAGGTAGGTGTCGCCAATTCGGTAGATGTTGGCGGCCGTCCCCCAGGCGTGTGGAGTCGCGTTCTTGGAGAAGCGGTGAGACGGCGATCGATAGCCCCCATTCGCGGAGATATGGACGAGCGCCCCAACTGCATCCCGAAACCTCTCCAGGCACACTGCCAAAAGCGTTATAGCGCACGGAACGTACCGGGGGAAAGTTCTCAGGGGCGGGGCTTCCCGTACGTCGACCTGGATGAACTCCCAGAGCAGGAAATGCGAGGCCAACTCGATTTTCATGGCCGAATCCCAGGACGGGATCTCATAGAAATAGCGGGGAAGCTGGCGGGGAGTGCCGGTCGCGTCCTTCCACTCCTCCCCGGGCCTGAGCGCCTTTCGATACTCTGGCGGGAGGGTGAGCCCGTCAACGACCCGAAGCGGGAAATTCGGGGCCTCATTCACTCCCGGAGTCTCGACGAAGCCGGCGACGTCGCTCATTCATCCCCCGGGCCTTGGGTGAGGTACTCGTATATGGTATGCGAGATGGCGGCGATCGTCCGCGAGCGGGCCGATGCGGCGGGGTCCCACTCTGTAAGAATCACGAGCACGTAAGGCTTCCGTTTGGGCAGGTAGACCACTCCCGCATCGTGGGCGACGGTAGAGATTTCGCCGGTCTTGTGAGCGACGCGCGCGCCCTTCGGCAGCCGGGCGGGAATGCCCTGGTTGAATTCCTGGCCGTGGAGGATGTCCATCATCCGCCGAGACAGGGCCGGGGAGAATGCCTTTCCTTCCGAGAGCATGACGAGAATTCGCAGCAGCCCATCTGCGGTCACCATGTTGCTGATGCCCTTCTCGAACGCGAGCTCATCCTCCACCCCCCGCCTGAGCTCGATTCCCTGGTCGACGTGCAGCTCCTTCAACGTCTGATTGACGGCGTCCGATCCGATCACCCCGAGGAGGAGATTGGTGGCGAGGTTGCTGGAGGTCGTGATCATGTGATACGCCAACTCATCGACGCGCATCATCTTGCCGATTGCGCTGTGCACGGCCGAGTTGGCATCGCGTCCCGACTCGACGCGGAACGGAATGTTCTCGACGACGCTCAGGAAGCGATTGCGGACGTGCACGCGGGAATGCGGCAGCAGGTCGCCGCGATTGATCGCGGCGAAGGCGCCGAGAAGTATCGGAACTTTGATTGTGCTTGCGGCGTGAAACCAGCGGTCGCCGTTGTAGTGCAACTCGATGCCGGTTTCGGCATCGCGCAGTGCCACCGCGATGGCTTTGGCGCCCGACTCCTGTTCGATCTTCTCGATCTGCTCTCGCAGCGCGCGCTCGCGCGGCATTATCTCCGTCGCGGCGGTTTCAGGCGCTTCCTTCTTCGGCATCGGAGAGCTCAGGAGTATGCTACGCGGGGATCCGCTTTGGCGTAGGCGAGATCGGTGAGGAGATTCACCAGAACGAACACAACGCTCAGGAACAACACGGATCCCTGAATCGCCGGCAGGTCGCGCCGCGTGATCGCATTCACGACGTAGCGGCCGAGCCCCGGCCAGCTGAAGATCGTCTCGGTGAGAATGCTGCCGGTGAGATAATACCCGAAGTCGAGCCCGAGCACCGTGATAATCGGAATGAGCGCGTTCCTGAGTGCGTGCTTGACGACCACGACGCGCTCCGTCAATCCCTTTGCGCGGGCAGTGCGCACAAAGTCCCCGCCGAGAACGTCTAGCATGGCCGACCTCGTCACGCGCGCGAGAAACGCGATCGATCGTGAGCCGAGCGCGAACGCCGGAAGAATGAGGTACTTGATGCCGCCGTAGCCCGATGGGGGAAGCCACTTAAGCATTACCGCGAACACAAGAATGAGAATGAGTCCAACCCAGTACACGGGAAACGAAATCCCCAGGTACGCAACGCCAAGTCCCAGCCGGTCGAACCAGCCGCCGGGGTTTCGCGCGCTCAGAACGCCGAGGGTGATGCCGAGCACGGAGGCGAGCAGCATGGCGGATCCGGCGAGGAGGAGCGTCTTCGGAAATCTCTCGCGAATGTCGGTGATGATTGGCCGCTGTGTGATGTAGGAGTTTCCAAAATCACCGCGCAGCACACCGCCGGTGTAATGGGTGAATTGACTGAATAAAGGTTCGTCCAGGTGTAACTCCTTTCTCAGCCGCGCGATCGTCTCAGGATCCGCGCGCTCGCCGACCATCTCCTGGACCGGATCGCCGGGGGCGACGTAGAGCAGCAGGAAAACCACCACCAGGACTCCGAACAGTGTTGGAATCGAAAGCAGCAGTCTCCGAACGATGAAAGACAGCACTTCTCTATTTGGCGATTGTCACGTCGGTCCAGCGCTGGCCGTTGAAGACAGCGGGAACGGTGAACCCTTTGATCCAGGGCTGCACCGCGTAGACATCCTTGTAGAAGAAGAGATAGATCATCGGCGCGTCGTTGTACTCGAGCTGATCGGCCTGGGTGTAGAGCAGATTGCGCTTGGACTCATCCTGCTCGCGGTGAGCCTGGTCCACGAGCGCGTCGAAGTGTGGGTTGGAGTAGTACGAGACATTGCCTCCCGCACCCTTGTTCTTGCTGTGGAGGAGCGGAAAAAGGAAGTTCTCCGCGTCCGGGTAATCGGCCCACCATTCCTTGAGCGCGAGGTCGGCCTGTCCGTTTCGCGCGGCTTCGCGCACCGACGACGCATCGCGCTGCATGATCTTCGCGCGGATTCCCGCCTCGGCGAGATTGGCCTGAATCGTCTGCGCGAGCCGCGGGGACTGGTCGGTCGTGGCAGCCCAAAGCTCGACGTCGATTCCATTCGGATGTCCGGCCGCAGTAAGGAGCTCTTTTGCTTTCGCAACGTCGTGTGTGTATGGCTTCCTGCTCGGATCGGCGCCGCCGAGGGTGGGTGGAACTACACCGTTGGCCACGGTTCCACGACCGGCCATGACCGCGCTCAGCATCGTGCTGATATCGACTGCGTAGTTGAGCGCCTGTCGCACGCGAACATCGCTGAGCGGTCCGCGCGTGGTATTGATGGCTACGTACCAGAAGCGAAGCGCCGGCGCGGAGGTGAGGAGCTTGCTCTTCCCGGGATCGGCCTGCCAGGATTTGCCCGCTTCATCCGGAACGGAAAGCACGTCGACGTTGCCCGCCTCGAAT
>JBGPHO010000255.1:0-4111 GCA_041484425.1 Gemmatimonadaceae bacterium | reverse complement strand
TCGTCATCGAGCAGCGTGTCGAGCGCGGCGCCATCCTGCTTGACCATCGCCTCGAACCGCTGGCGCTGCGCCAGCCGCACTTCACTCTCGGCTGTGATACGCGCTATTACGCGGCTGGCCGGGTGCGTGCAGCCGACCGCGAAAAGCAGCAGGAAGAGCCGCGCTGCCGAGCGGGAGAGCGGCATGTGACGGCTATTTGGTCCTGACGTCGATCGCACCCGAGTCGTACCGCACTATCTCCCTCCGAGTTTTGCCAGAGCTGATCTGATCAATTCTGTCGCGGCTTTGCCGCCTGCGCCAGCGTCGAGGGCGGCCCGGACGCCCCGCTCCGCGTCGGCACTCGAATACCCGAGGGAAACCAGCGCTCGCAACGCGTCGTCCGCGGCAGCGCTCGCGGGAGCGGCCGAGGTGCCGGTCGTTTCGCCCAGCCCGTCGAGCTTGTCGCCGAGATCGAGAATCAGGCGTTCGGCTTTTTTGCGCCCGACCCGCGGAACGCTCTGCAACGTCGGAATGTCCTTCTCCCGAATCGCCCGAATCAGCCGCGTGGCCGAGAGCGCCGATAGCATGCCGATCGCGAGCGAAGGACCGACTCCGTTCGCAGTGAGCAGCTTCTCGAACAACCGCTTCTCGAACACACTGGCGAATCCGAACAGCTGCCAGGAGTCTTCCTTCACGACGAGGGAAGTGTGGAGCGCCACCATCTCGCCGGCGCGCGGAAGTGTCTCGTACACGCCCAGTGGAATCTTCAGCTCGTAGGCGACTCCTCCGCTCGTCATCACCTCGAGCGAATCCAGTTCCTTGGCGACGAGCTTGCCTTCGACGCGAGCGATCAACGCTCGGCCCTCCCGAGATCCACGGGCGACCGAATCACCGCTGACGATGGGAATCGAATTGCCTCGATCTTCGGCAGGTTCGGCATCAGGGCATAAGTCAGGGCCGCCGCCACGCCGTCCGACGCATCGCTAGGCTGCGGCGCCGTTTTTAGTCGCAGCAGACGCATCACCATGAACTGGATCTGGACTTTAGTTGCGGCCCCCGTACCCGCAATTGTCTTCTTGATCTCCGCCGGCGGATACTCATGGATCTCCATCGCGGCGTGCGCCCCGGCCAGAAGAATCACACCGCGCGCGTGGCCGAGCACGACGGTCGTCCGCACGTTGCGGGCGTAGAAGATGTCTTCGATTGCGAGAACCGTCGGCTTGTGCCTGCGAATCAGCTCCAGCACCCCGTCGTGGATCTCCGCCAGCCGCTGCGCCAACTCATCGCGCGGCTTCGTGCGGATCACGCCGCACTCGATAAGCGTGAGCGGACCGCGCCCTTCCTTCCGAACTACCCCGTAGCCGGTTACGGCAGTGCCGGGATCTATCCCGAGTATTACGACGGATGGGGCATCACGCACCGGACATTTGCTCGACGTCCATGTCGAAATTCGCGGAGACCTTTTGCACGTCGTCCAAGTCCTCGAGGTCCTCGAGCAGCTTGATCAACGACTCCGCGTTCTTGCCTTCGACTCGCACCGTCGATTTGGGAATGAACGCGACCTCCGACTCGGCGATCGTTATTCCTTTTGCCTTGATCGCGTCCTCGACCAGGTGCATCCCGTGCGGATCGGTCGTCACGATGTACTGGTCGCCCTCCGCCCTGAAATCCTCGGCGCCGCCATCGAGCGCGACCTCGAGCACCATGTCTTCCTCGTATTTGCCGGCGTCGATGTAGATCTGTCCCTTCCGATCGAACAGGTACGACACCGAGTGCGGCGGCCCCAGGTTGCCGCCGAGTCGCGTAAGCTTGTGCCTGATTTCGGCGACGGTGCGAGTGGGATTGTCGCTCAGGGCCGAGATCAGGATCGCCACGCCGCCCGGCCCGTAGCCCTCGTAAGTGACCTCGACGTAGTGGACGCCCTCGAGCTCACCCGTACCCTTTTTGATCGCGCGCTCGATGTTGTCCTTGGGCATCGACCCGGCCTTCGCGGCATCGATCGCGGTTCGCAGCCGCGGGTTGTGGGCGGGATCCCCCCCCGCCAGCTTCGCGGCCATCGTGATCTCGCGAATGAGCTTGGTGAACTGCGCGCCGCGCTTTGCGTCGGTGGCAGCCTTGTAGTGCTTGATCTGTTTCCATTTACTGTGGCCGGCCATGATCAGCTCGGTTGAGATTGAGTCAGTGTATGTCGCGCGTGTCCCACCGTCGGCGACGCGGATAGCTCCTGCATAAGTACGGTCAGCTCCGCGCGTGATGCCTCATCTAACTGCGCGGAAGCAGCTTTCACAAGGTCGGCAAATGCGATCACGCAGCGCGCCCGGTCGAATCCGCTCAACGCGCCGAAGATGCCGAACGCCGTGGACCTGATTCCGCTGGGAATCGCCAGCGACGACAGCCACTGCTTGGTGTTTTCGGTCCGCTCCAGCACCAGCTCCCGTGACAGCTCATAGGGAGGAAGGAGTCCGGCGCACAGCCGTCCCAGCTGGAAGCAGGCCACCAGCGTCTCCCGATCCCCGCCCAGCGATGCCCGTCCCGACAGCGTCGTTAGCGCGCGGAATCGAAAAACCGGGGTCGTGAGAGCGAAACGCGGTAGCTGGCCGAGCACCCTCCGAATCTAGGCACGGACTCCGCGCCCGGCTACATTCCGAACTATGGCCGTTCCGGTCCTGAACCCCCCAAAATCGATACTGTGGGTGGACGACGAGGGTGAGCTCCTGGAGCCTCACCGCATCTTCCTCCGCTCCAAGGGCTATACCGTAGAGTGGGCGTCCAACGCCGACGACGCGATGGAGCTGCTCAGGCGTCGTCCGTTCGACATCCTCCTGCTCGATGAGCAGATGCCCGGCAAGCGCGGGCTCGAGGTCTATCGCGACGTCCGCGAGATCGCGCCGACCATTCCCGTGGTCATGGTGACGAAGAGCGAGGAGGACTCGACCCTCAAGGAAGCGATCGGCGTCAACGTCCGCGACTATCTCGTCAAGCCGATCAACCCGCGCCAGGTGCTCACGGTTGTGACGCGGATTCTCGAGGGCCCGCGCATCCGGCAGCAGGCCATCGCGCGCAGCTTCGTCGAGCGGTTCCGCGCGATCGAGCTGGAGCGCGACCGCAACCTCGACTGGCGTGGGTGGATCGACCGCTACGACGAGCTGATGCGCTGGGACGTGGACCTCGCCGCTGCCGGCGAGATGGGGCTCTACGAATCGCTCCAGGGACTCTATCCCGACATGCATCGCGAGTTCGCGGCGTACATAAAGGGCAACTATCCCGAGTGGCTCAAGAATCTCGAAGGCAACAGGCCGCCGCTCTCGATAGACATCGTCTCCGAATTTCTGCTGCCCATTCTCGAGCGCGACAAGGCGGCGGTGTTCATCGTCGTGGATTGCCTGAGGCTCGATCAATGGCGCGTGCTGGAGCCTCTGCTCGCTCCCTTTTTCGACACGGAGACCACGCACTACTTCGCGGTGCTTCCGACCGCGACTCCGTACTCCCGCAACTCGCTCTTCAGCGGACTTTTTCCGGGCGAGATCGCGGCGCGGCTTCCCGATTGGTGGGGCAACGCCGATCGCGAGGACGAATCGCTCAACGCCCATGAGAAGGAGCTGCTGGAGTCGCATCTCCTTGAGCTGTGCGGCAAGACGCCGGTTCGTTACCAGAAGATCTCGACGTCCGCCAACTCCGATGAGCTGGAGCGGCACCTCGGCACCGCGATCGGACCCGAGGGAGTGAGCGCCTTCGTGTTCAACTTCGTCGACTTGCTGACCCACGGGCGGAGCGAGTCTCAAATACTGTATGAAGTTGCACGGGATGAAATCGCCCTTCGACAGATTACTCGGCAGTGGTTCCAGCGGTCGGCGCTGTTCAGCGTGCTGAAAGAAGCATCGCGGCGGAAGATCTCCGTGCTCCTCACCACCGATCACGGGTCGATCCACTGCAACACTCCCGCGACGGTGTACGCCAAGCGCGACGCGAGCGCGAATCTGCGCTACAAGTTCGGCGAGGATCTGCGGGCCGAGCGGCCCGAGCAGGCGCTACTGTTCTCCAACGAGGACATGCTGCGGCTGCCGCGGCGCGGGGCGGGTGGCAACACGCTGCTCGCGACGAATGACTGTTACTTCGTTTATCCGACGAAGCT
>JBGPHO010000254.1:0-4132 GCA_041484425.1 Gemmatimonadaceae bacterium | reverse complement strand
GTACGGACGCTACAAGGAAGAGCGTGACAACATCGAACGCGAGAATCGCGAGCTCGACCGGGCCGAAGGGATCGCGACGACCGAAGAGTACGTCAGGCCGACCTACGGCATTCGCAACACCGGACCCCACGACGTAGTTCGTCCGCCCGAGTGACCTCACCCGCCGCGGCATCACCAGCAGTGACGCCCGCGACAAGAGAGCTCGTGAGAGCGCTGTCGCTCCGCGATGCGATCGCGCTCGTGCTCGCAGTCATTGGAACCGGTGTCTTCCTCAAGACCGCGCAGATGGCGCAGCTCGTCGGAAGTCCGTCCAGAGTGTTGCTCGCCTGGCTCGCCGCCGGACTTTTGTCTCTTGCCGGAGCGCTGACATACGCCGAGCTCGGCGCGATGATGCCGGAGGCAGGCGGCGAGTACGTATTCCTGCGCGAAGCGTACGGCGATCTTCCCGCGTTTCTGTTCGGCTGGTCGCTGGTGATGCTCATGGCGAGTGGCGGACTCGCCGCGGTCTCTACCGCGCTTGCGTCATTCCTCGGCTCCTTCATTCCGCTCAGTGCCGTCTTTACCACTCATGACTTCCACGTGCTGGGTCAGGTCGTGCATTGGCGACTGGGCATCCAGCAGATCGTGGCGGTCGCCGTGATTCTTCTCTTTTCCTGGGTGAATGCGCGCGGCATCAAAATGGGTAGCCAAGTGCAGTGGGCTGCGACGGTCGCCAAGCTCGGCGGGATAGCGGTCATCGTGCTCGGAGCGTTTCTCCTTTCGCGCACCGGATCGTGGGAGCATGTGAAGGCGCCAGTCACGGCGGGGATCGCGCCCACCGGAGCGGGCGCGTTCGGCGCTGCCATGCTCGCGGCTCTCTGGGCGTATCAGGGATGGTCGAACGTCCCAATGGTGGCGGGCGAGATCGAGAAACCCGAGCGCAACGTCCCGCGCGCGCTCATCTTCGGCATGGTGATTGTGATCGTCGTTTACCTGATCACGAATCTCGCCTACTTCTACGCTCTGCCCTTTAGCGACATTCTGACGTCCAACTCGACCGCGTACCGTGATGCGCTTCCGGTTGCCGCCAGGGCGGCGCAGACATTCTCCTCCTATGGCGCTCAAATAGTTTCGATCGCGTTCATGATCTCGGCGGTCGGCGCGCTCAACGGCATCACCATGATGAACGCGCGCGTTCCGTTCGCGATGGCCCGCGACGGACTCTTCTTCGGCCCGCTGGCGAATCTGAGCGAGACAACGAGCGTGCCGGTGAACGCGATCTGGTTCCAGGGGATCTGGGCGTGCGTACTCGCGCTGTCGGGAACGTTCGATCAAATCACCACGTCGGTGATTTTCGCCGTCTGGGTCTTCACCGCGCTCGTCGGGTCGTCCCTCTTCGTGCTGCGAAGAAAGCTGCCTGCGGCTCCACGCCGATACCGCACACTCGGTTATCCGGTCGTGCCGGCGCTCTTCGTGCTGGTCGCCCTATGGTTGGTCATCAACACTTTGACGGCCTCCCCCGTGGAATCCGCGGCGGGGCTTGTCCTCATCGCCCTCGGCTTGCCGTTTTACTTCTACTTCCGGGCGTCAGGCTGGTTAAACCGGGCGAGGATGAAGGAAAGGCCGCACTAGCGTCACGGAGCGGCTGGAGTCGTTGCCTTCCGCTGAACGGCGCGCAGCCACATCCGACGGATGATGGCACTTCCCGGATAGATCACCCGCCAGTAGCGCGCGAACCGTCGCCGCGACTCCGGACTGCTGGCGAAGACTCGGGTTTCGGTCGAGACGATCGATGCAAACGGACCATCCGGCGTCACCACGAAATTCATCGCCGCCAGTGCGAACCCGGGGGCGAGCGGCGTCTTGAACGTCTGCGTCGTGAGAGCGCCGCGTGATCCGGGCGGAGCGATCACCACTGTGCCTATGACCACCTCCCGCGGAGCGTCGTTGGCGAGATAGATGAACCCGCTCTTCGTCGCGACGTCGAGCAACGGCGTGCTGTGCCCCGCATTCAAAATTCCCGCGGGCACCTTCCGCCCGCCGCGCCGAATCCATGTCAGCGTGTTGAAGAGGGAAATCTCGTTGGCGCGGACGCGCCTGATCGCGTCAAAGGCGCGCTCCGGAGACGCGGCGACCTTGATCGTGTGCCGCTCATTGAATTGCCACACCGGCATGAATTCGTCGAGCCGCGTTTCCGGTTTTTCGACACGCGACTCCGACGCCGGAGCGCTCAATCCGATTCCTGCCACCAGAATGCTGATCCCAAGGATGGCGAGGCCCTGCGAGCGCGATGTCACGTGCAGGCGCTCGATCGGCTTGATCACCAGAATCAATCCGGCCGTCGCAATAGCGAAACCCGTGTAGACGATCGTGGACCCGAGCATGTCGAGGCCCCTTGTGACGTGACGGCGTGATGTGGACGCTAAATACTGGCCCCGCTCATATCGTCCCGGCCAGGTACTGCTTCCGAACGCGCTCGGGATGACGCTCGATGGCGTACCGCAGCATCGTCCGCGGCATCTGCTGATAGTGTCGCTTGAGAAAACCATCCAGCGTTTTGCGATCCCGCTTCCCGACCTCGCGGAGCATCCACCCCACTGACTTGTGAATGAGATCGTGCGAATCGCGCAGCAACAACTCGGCGATTTTGAGCGTCGGTCGGAAGTCATTGCGCTTGATGAAATGGAAAGTCGAGACGATCGCGATGCGCCGCTCCCACATATTCTTCGATCGCGTCAGGCGTTCGAGCAGCGCGAGGTCCCGCGCGTCCAGATGTAGCCCCACGATGTATTCGGCCGACGCATCAACAAGGTCCCAGTTGTTGATTTGACGCGTATTCGCGAGATACGCGCGGTGAATCCGATTTCGTCGCGACTCATCCCCGCGGTCGTACCCCTCCACCAGCAGAAGCAAGGCGACCAGTCGCTCTTCGTGCCACGAGGACTCGAGCAGCTCGAGCGCCGCCCCATCATCGAGATCGCGGTACTTGCGCACGAGACCGCGCATCATGGGCACCGTCAGGCCAAGGAACTTGTCGCCCTCACCGTACTGGCCCGGCCCGGTCTTGAAGAAGCGCAGCGAGTGGACCGCGCGCACTGGATCCCCCAGCTCCTGAATCTCGGCGCGCAGCGCGGTGAGGGTTGGAGGCGCACTCGTCGCCTTCGCCTTCGAAACCGCCGCCCGCTTTCGAGCTCCTTTCGCCCTGTCGCCGCGCAACGATGTCACCGCGAGGCCGCCGCGCCGTTCACGATCGCGCGCGCCACAGCCTGCTGAAGCGCCCCCACATCGGAGAAATATCCGCGCGCGTCTGTTCCCAGGTTCTGGCGATTCGTGAGCAGCACGATCGACAGCTTGTACTGGGGAACGCCGGCCACGTACGTACCGGTGAAGCCCGTGTGCGAGAAGCTCCCCGCCGGCAGATAACTGGGCGCCTGCCAGCCGAGGAAATTCTGATATTTGTCGCGCGTGAGGAACGCGTCGACCACTTCGGGTCGAACGTACTGCCTCCCGCCGCTTCCGCGGTTGTTCAACAGATCGAGCAGCACGCGCAGATCCGCGGCGGTCGAAAAGACTCCAGCATGTCCCGCCACGCCACCATTCGCGTAGAACGAATTGCCATCGTCGACCTCGCCGATGAGCACGCGCTGTCGCCAGCCGTTCCAGGTGGTCGGATCGCCGCGGTAGCGATAGCCGAAGGTCGAGTCGTACACCATGTGCCGCTCGTAGACGTTGCCCTGCTCGGTCGCCGCGAACTCGATGAAGCCGTGCGACTTCGGGTTGAACGTCGTCGATCGCAGTCCGAGTGGCCGATACAGACTGTCGCTGAGAAATCTGTCAAGCGATTCGCCGCTCACCCGCTCGACAATATAGCCGAGTAGCATGAAGCCGAGATCGCTGTAGTGCCTCGCGTCGCCGACGCCCCACTGGAGCGGCATGTCGCGGATGACGGCGTAGGTCTGGGCGGCATTCGCGGCGTGATAGTACAGCGGCTGCCACTGCACGAGTCCGGCAGAATGCGAGAGTAGGTGTCGGACCGTGATGCTATCGAGATGCGCCCCACGAAAATCGGGGAGGTATCGCCACACAGGAGCATCGAGCTCGACCTTTCCTCGATCAACTAACAGCATCATCGCCATGGTCGTTGCCACCACTT
>JBGPHO010000253.1:0-4136 GCA_041484425.1 Gemmatimonadaceae bacterium | reverse complement strand
GCGCGCTCCAAACAGCAGCGGGCAGTGTTCGAGCTGATCGAATCGCTTGGCGGGAATACGTCTCTCGAGAATCTGAGCGCGCAGCTCGATTTTTCTCCCTCCGTGCTCAAGTCGCTCGAGAAACGCGGGCTCGTGGTCATCGAGGAAGAGGAAGTCGAGCGCGATCCGTTTTCGTCGCGGGGGGGCATCTCCGCGACCAGACTCGAGCCGACCCCCGCGCAGTTGCACGCGATCGACACAATGGGCAGCGCCAAGGGGGGAGAAGTGTTTCTGCTCCACGGCATCACGGGAAGCGGCAAGACGCTCGTCTACATCGAGCTGCTGCGCCGGATCGTGGACGAGCGCGGACAGACAGCCATCGTGCTGGTTCCGGAAATCGCGCTCACTCCGCAGACGGTGGATCGATTCCGCGCCGCCTTCGGGGACAGGATCGCGGTTCTGCACTCGGCGCTCAGCGAGGGCGAGCGCTACGACGCCTGGCTGGCCCTGAAGAGAGGAGACAAGCGGATCGTAGTCGGAGCGCGGTCTGCGGTGTTTGCGCCGCTGGAGAACCTGGGGGCGATCATCGTCGACGAAGAGCACGAGTCGAGCTATAAGCAGGGCGAGACGCCCCGCTACCACGCGCGCGAAGTGGCGATCGTGAGGGCGAAAAACGAGGGCGCGATCACGGTTCTCGGGAGCGCCACCCCGTCGCTCGAGAGTTGGGCGAATGCCGCCTCAGGGAAGTACAAGCTGTTGACACTCCCTGAGCGGGTCGGCGGCGGGCGACTGCCGAGCGTCGAGGTGATCGATCTACGGCGGATCCCTACCGACTACAACGCGATGGCACAGGGCGGCGTGGATTACGGCGCCGTGATTCGAGAGCCACTCCACGATGCCATGGTCGAAACCATGAGTCGCGGGGAGCAGAGCATCCTGCTCCTCAACCGCCGCGGATATTCATCATTCATTCAGTGCATCGATTGCGGCGCCGTCGCCACGTGTCCGCACTGCAGCATCACGCTCACGCACCACCGGAATCCCGAGCGACTCGTCTGCCACTACTGTCTGCACAAGGAAGATCCCAGGCCCGATTGTGCGCGCTGCGGCGGCAAATACCTAAGGCAGCGGGGGCTCGGCACGCAGCAGGTCGAGCGGCTTCTGTCCGAGAGATTTCCGTCGGCTCGAATCGCGCGGATGGATGTCGATACGACGAGCGGGAAATGGGCGCACACAATGATCCTCGACCGTGTGGCTGCGGGAGAGGTTGATATTCTGCTCGGGACCCAGATGATCGCCAAGGGGCTCGATTTCCCCAATGTCACGCTCGTCGGAGTCGTGGACGCCGATGTCGGGATAAACCTGCCGGATTTCAGGGCGTCGGAGCGCTGCTTTCAACTTCTGAGTCAGGTCTCGGGGAGAGCCGGACGTGGCGCGAAAGGCGGTCGCGTGCTGATTCAGACGAGGCTGCCGGGCCATCACGCCGTGCGATACGCGGTGGCGCACGATTACGTCTCATTCGTGCGCGAAGAGATGGAAGGCCGCGTCGATCCACCCTATCCGCCCAACGTGCGCATCGCGAACATCGTATTCAGTGGACTTGTCGAGGACTCGGTTGCCAAGCTCGCCATCCACGCCGGCGAATGGCTCCGCGAGCTGATCGCGACGCGCGCCGAGGACGAAGTGACGGTCGTCGGGCCGGCGCCGTGTCCGATCGAGCGAATCAAGAACCGCTGGCGCTGGCACGTGCTGCTCAAGTCCGCGCATCCGGGCGAGCTCACGCGTGTGAGCCGGTACTTCATGGAGCGATTCGAGGTGCCGAACACGGCGCAGCTGCGGATGACGCTCGATCGGGATCCCGTCGCGCTGCTTTAGGTGCGCACTGAAAGCGTGGAAAACCAGAGAAGACTACCTGCCCGGAGCTACCAGTGGGCCGGCCAAAGGCCGCGAGCGGTCCACCTTCTTAGTGACTCATCGATGACACGGCAAGAAACACGGGGTGACAACCAGCTCGCGGCTCCCCGCCGGTCCGCCGATGGCTCCCGGCATGGTAGTCCCCCTCTGTTTTTTGTCAGTTCCCATCGGTTTTGACGCGCGAGTACCCTCCTGCCCGGCTTATCTTTAGGCCGTGACGATTCTAAGGCATCCCGACTTCAATGCGCCGGAACTGGCGAACGCGCCTGACGCGAGGTTCCTCCCCGCGCCGGCCGATGGCGTGCTTCCCGAAGGCTTTTTCTCGACTACGAATCTTCCGACCTACGCCCGCATCAAGGGTGCGTGGCGCATGCCGCACGAGCCGAGGATGGACGCGTCGCTCGTGCTGGACGGCGACGAGCTCTGGATCAGGGAAGGACGCAGGCTGAAGAAGGGCGACATGGTGGCTGTCGGGAGCGCCGAAGACGGTAGCGAAGGCATCTACGTTCACACCGGCTCCTTCCTCGGCGACGAGGAAGGCGAGTTCAAGTTCATGACGAGCGAGGTGTCGCGCGAGAAGCCGATCGACTACTCGCTGATGGCGCACATTCTCATCGAGGAGCGCGATCGCGGCGGATATCCGATCTGGGTGACGGGACCGGCGCTGGTCCATTCGCGCGCGCGCGCCGACATGGTCTGGTTCATCGAGAACGGCTTCGTCTCGGCGTTGCTCGCGGGGAATGCGGTAGCGGTCCACGACATCGAGGCGTCGATATTCGGAACCACGCTCGGGATGACACGCACGGGCGAGGCGACGACCGGCGGTCATGGCCTCCACATGCGCGCGATCAACAAGGTGCGCGCCGCGGGCTCGATCGCGAAAGCCGTCGACCAGGGCGTGATCAAGGACGGGATCATGCACGCGTGCGTGACGAAGGGAATTCCGTTTGTGCTCACCGGGTCCATTCGCGACGACGGGCCGCTGCCAGAAGTGATCACCGACACCCTCGCCGCCCAGGACGCGATGAAGCGGCACACGACGCGCGCCACGATGGCGGTCCTCATTGCCACGGCGCTGCACGCGATTGCCACCGGCAACATGCTCCCGGCATTCGTCACGGAGAAGGATGGATCGATGCGCGAGCTTCCGACCATCTGCGTCGATTCGTCGGAATTCGTCGTGAGCAAGCTCAAGGATCGCGGCACCCACCAGGCATTCGGAGTGGTGACAAACGCGCAGGATTTCATGCACATTCTGAAGCTGTACGTTGAGCGCGAGCTCACCGACAGAAAGACGGTGCAAACCGCCGGTCAAACTTCGAAGGCGCCAGCGTGATCGAGACTACCGAGAGATTTCTCCGCGAGATCGCCGACCGCATCGGCTTGCACGCGGTCGACGAGGTGAGATTGTTCCCCCCATTGCGTCAATCGGGTGTCGAGACCGGAGTGGCCGTCGTCGCCGCGATTCCGTTACCACCCGAGCCCCAGCATCAGCACGTGCCCGACGAGCCGCCCGAAGCCCTGAGCGAGAGCGCGGGCGACGAATTCCTCCCGATCGAGGAGGAGGATCGTGCGATCATCGTGCACCGCCACACGGTTTTCACGGCGCGATACCGTCACACCCTGAAAGGACCAGACCGCGGCAAGTGGGAGGTCGAGGTGCAGGCCGAGGCCGATGCGCCGCTCGTGACGCTCGATCAGGTCGTGCGGGGAGTCATGAAGCGCGCGGGAGAGCCGTTCGAGCCCGAGAAAATCTCGGCTTCGGCCTTCTGGACGATCGTCGAAGGCGCCGCGGCGCTCTAGCTTGCCGTTGCGACTCGCATCTATGTACGTGGTCGTCGAGGGTGTCCTCTTCGGCTCCGGTCTCTCGCTCGTTGGTGGTCCGATCGGGTCGGCGCGAGACTAAGGATCAGTCGCTCGGAGCGAGCGCCACGGCACCGATTGTCGCTCGTGGGTCGTCGCCTGCGAGAACACCCTCACCTCCCTGCACAGGCTCGTAACTGCAGCGGCGCTCCGCGCCGCGAGGGCGTGCGTCTAGCAGGTCGTGCGTGGCGTGGGTCCGCGTTCGTCCCCGTGGGGGAGCACGCGCCCGCGATGGTTGCCTCCGCGTCGGTCTTAGTGGGAAGCCGCAGAGGACCCTCTCCGCCGTACCGGAGAAGACCTCCCGCAGCTGAAATCAGACGGCTGAGCGAGGCAGAGCAGGAGTCAGGCGCGCGGCCTCCGGTGAAGCGTTGTCGGCGTTC
>JBGPHO010000252.1:0-4148 GCA_041484425.1 Gemmatimonadaceae bacterium | reverse complement strand
GTCGACGGCGATCATCGCGATCAGACCGAGTCCGAGGACGAATACGAATCCCGGATAGGCGTGCCTGAAGTCGCGCCAGGTGCCGCGGCGCCGATCGCCTTCTGCGGAGCGGTCGGGGCTCCGGCGTGTTTCCGGGCCGGTCTCCTGTTTAGGTCTGAAGATTTCCATTTTTCTCTTCGCGCCTCTCGTCGGGGTGGGATTACATTACAGATATTATGGCCAAGGCACAGCGCGCGCGGCCAGTCGCGCTCATCGTACTAGATGGATGGGGCTACCGCCCCGAAACTGAAGGCAACGCAATCGCACTCGCCAACACCCCGACCTGGGATTCGCTCTGGGGCCGTGGCTCACGCACGTTGCTGGAAGCTTCCGGACTTCGCGTCGGTCTGCCCGAAGGGCAGATGGGCAACAGCGAGGTCGGACACTTGAATCTCGGCGCCGGACGTGTGGTGATGCAGGATCTCGTACGCATCTCTTCGGCCATCGCCGACGGAAGCTTCTACACCAATCCTGCCCTGGTGGGCGCGTGCAGGCACGTAAAGAAGCTTCGCGGCACGCTGCATCTCATGGGATTGATCGGCTCGGGCGGCGTGCACGCAATCGACCAGCACCTTCTGGCGCTGCTCGGTCTGGCGAAGCGCGAAGGCCTCGAGCGCGTCGCGATTCATGCTTTCCTCGACGGACGCGACACTCTCCCCAAATCCGCGCTTGGCTTCATGCAGGAGCTGCTCGATCAAATCCGGAAGGCCGGCTCGCCCGCGAAGATCGCGAGCGTCTCGGGCCGCTACTACGCGATGGACCGCGACCGAAGATGGGACCGCACGGAGCTGGCGTATCGCGCCATCGTGCTGGGCGAGGGAACGCCGGTCACCGATCCACTCGATGCCATTCGCAAGGCCTACGAATCGGGGAAGACCGACGAGTTCATGCTGCCGGTCGTCGTCACCGAGAATGGAAAACCGGTGGCGCCCATGAAGGACGGCGACTCGGTGATCTGCTTCAATTACCGCTCGGACCGAATGCGGCAGATCGTGCGCGCACTGATCGATCCTGCCTTCGACGGATTTGATGTCTCGCCGAGGCCAAAGTTGGCCGTGACCACCCTCACCAATTACGATAAAACCTTCGACGTTCCGGTCGCGTTCGCGCCGACGTCGATGGCGAGGATTCTCGCCGAGGTATTGTCGTCGCGCGGGCTCGACATGCTGAAGACGGCGGAAACCGAGAAGTACCCGCATGTGACTTACTTCTTCAACGGCGGCGTTGAAGCTCCGTTTCCCTGCGAGCACCGCGTCATGGTGCCGAGCCCGAAAGTCGCGACGTACGACCTCAAGCCGGAGATGAGCGCCGCGGGAGTGACTGATGCTCTCGTCGAGGGAATAACGTCAGGCCGGCATGATTTCATTCTCTGCAACTACGCGAATGCGGACATGGTAGGTCACAGCGGATCGATTCCGGCCACGATCAAGGCGGTTGAAACCGTCGATCAATGTCTGGCGCGCGTTTTGAAGGCGGCCGAAAGCGCGGGGATCAGGTTGATCGTTACCGCCGATCACGGAAACGCGGAAATGCTGATCGATCCCGAGACGGGCGGTCCGCACACCGCGCACACGACGAACCCGGTTCCGCTCGTCGTGGTCGACTGGGAACAGGAGCAGCGGCTGCGCTCGGGCGGGGCTCTCTGCGATGTCGCGCCAACTATATTATCAATGCTCGGTATCGAGCAGCCGGGGGAAATGACCGGCGTCAATCTTGGAGTGGATTAGTGAAGCACCTATTGAGCGCTCTGGCGCTTGCTTGTATTGCGACGACCGGGCGGGCGCAGGTCGGACACCTCCCCGAAAACAGTCCCTACCGCGACCTCGAGACCAGCCAGGAATTCACGTTCTTCGGCGGCCACTACAAATCCGGGAGGGATCCGATCGGCATCGCTCCTCGCGACGGACCGATGTACGGAATCCGCTATCAGATTCACGTTGGCGGCCCCGCCTTCCTGGTGGCGCGCTGGTCGCACATCAACACCGAACGGTTTGCGATCGATCCCACCAAGATCGGAACCGCGCGCCAGCTGGGAAAACAGAACGTTTCGGTCAACCTCTACGACATTGATCTGGCGCTGAATCTCACGGGGGAGAAAAGCTTCCACCACATCGTGCCGGTGGTGAATTTTGGCGCCGGCATAGCGACGTGCGGCTGTTCGGTCGAGGCCGATCCGTACACCTTCGGCACCCCGTTTGCATTTTCTTTTGGCGGTGGGCTCAGGTTCGTTCCGGGCGGGCGGTTCCAGCTGACATTCGACTGGAACGACTATCTCTACCAGACGAAATATCCGACCGCGTACTACGTGACTCCCACCGGCGGGACCGCTGCCGTAACCGGCAGTCAGGCCCGTTCATTCTGGAAGAGCAATCGGGCTCTGACTCTCGGCGCATCGCTGCTGTTCTTCCGATAACCTGAACCGCTCCTCCGTGGGCGGATGCGGAGAGAGTGTGGAAAAGGACTACGAGGACATCAGAAACACCGACGATCTGAGCAACAACGAGCTGCGCGCGCTGGTGCGGGACACTTTCGATCAGCAGCTCCTGTTCGATCCGGATGATGTCGAGGTGTCGGTTCACGATCGCGTCGTCACCCTCTCGGGACGCGTTGGGACCGAGGAAGAAGTTCGCATAGCAGAGCACCTGGTTACGGATCTGCTTGGCCTCAAGAATATCCGGAACAACATCATCGTCGATCCGATTCGCCGCGCCGAGAGTCCCGAGGCGATCGATGAGCACCTGGCCGACGAAGAGCTGCACGAAGGACTGCTGCTCGGAGATCGTGCGCGTTCCGAAGACCCGGAAGCCGAGCACCTGCACGAGGACCTCCGCTCCGAGCTGTTCGGAACGACCAACATGCAGGAAGCGATCGAGGGAGGAATTCCGTGGAATCCGCCCGATGGTCCGACGCCAGACGGCCTCAGCGGCTCGGACGCAGCCCCGAACGTGATGAACGACGATCACTAGGCACCAGCGCTCGGCATTGCGCAAATTAAAGGATGCCGAGCGCTTCTCTTACCAGACGAATCTCCTTCTCAGCCGCGCATCGCTACAGCCGCCCGGAGTGGAGCGACGAGAAAAATGCCAGCACCTTTGGCGCGTGCGCCTGGCCCAACTTTCACGGGCACAGCTACGTGTGCGATATCAGCGTCAGCGGCCCCATCGACGACAAGACGGGATTCGTCGTTGATCTCGGCGTCCTCGACCGGATCCTCAGGGAGCAGGTGAAGGACCGCTTCGACCACCGCAACATCAATCTCGATGTAGCGGAGTTCGCGGACGGCAAGCTCGTGCCAACCGGGGAGAATCTCGCGCGCTACATCTTCGAGCGCGTCGAGAAGGAGCTGCCCAAGCCGGCCCGAGTGGTGCGCGTCACCGTCGGGGAAGACGACAGCCTCAGCGCTACCTACAGCAGGGAGTAACTCACAATCGTGCCGGATCTTTTCAAACGCCGTGTTGCGCGTGCGCTTGTAATCACGGTCGCGCCATTCGCGCTCACCGCCTGTGTGACGGTGATGAGCAGAGTGCATCCCGTCTAGCCACGGGCCGAGCTCGGACACATGATCGACTCGCTGACATCGCAAGCCGTATTCAGAAGCGCGAACTGGGGCGTCCTGATCGTCAATCCGCGCACCGGCGACACGCTGTACTCGAAGAACGCGGGCAAGCTGTTCATGCCGGCGTCCAACATGAAGATCATCACCAGCGCGGCGGCGCTGACCCTGCTCGGCCCCGACTACACCTACAAGACGACGTTTCTCGCAAGCGGCGAGGTGCGCGACTCCCTCCTCGATGGGGACCTGCTGGTGATCGGTCGAGGCGATCCGACCGTGAGCGACAACATGAGGGTAATGGCCACGACCGTGATGGACGCGCTCGCCGACTCCATTCGAGCTCATGGAATCAGGCAGGTCTCGGGCTCGCTTGCGCGCGTCGGCAACGCCTTCCCCGACTCCATTCACGGCTACGGCTGGGAGTGGGACGACCTCGGCGAATACTACGGCGCCGGCGTGGACGAGCTGATCTTCAACGAGGGTATGGCGCCGACCACGCTGCGTCCTCCGCCCGACACCGTACGCGACAGCCTTTACTCGGGACCGGCAAAGGATC
>JBGPHO010000251.1:0-4151 GCA_041484425.1 Gemmatimonadaceae bacterium | reverse complement strand
GTGAACGACTGAAATCGCAGCCACTTCGCGGCAGGATGATCCTCGGCGTAGCCGCGTGGCATCCGCTTCAACACGCCTTCGTCATCGAGTCCACCGAAGCGGCGCGGAATCGAACGCGCCATCCGATCGAATCCTTTCGGGTCGTCGGCGATAGTGGCGCGGAGCTTCTTCAACTGCAGCCGCGGCGGCATCCAGATACCTGCGCCGAGCGCCGATTTCCCGCCCGGCTGAAGGTGGAAGTAGTAGCCGGCGCTTCCCGCGTCCGCCTCCGCGCCGACGGTGCGGGCTGCGTTCAGATGGTGGAACCAGCAGGCCGCGTGAGTCTTGTACGGCGACTTGTCCTTGGAGAAGCGAATGTCGCGGTTGATGCGGAACATCGATCGCTTGGGATCTCCACCGATCTCCGGCGCAAACTCGGCAAAGCGCGTGTCGAGATCCTCGATCAGGCCGCGCATCGGCTGGCGCACCTCGCTCTCGTATTCGTCGCGATGTGCCTCGAACCACGGCTTCTCGTTGTGCCGGGCGAGTCCTCGAAAGAATCCGAGCGCGCGTTTGGTGAATGGCATGCCGGGAAGATATGTCGCGGGTCAGGAGCACAATCAACTGCCTGTGCCATCACGCCACCGAGGGCTGTCCCGACGTTTGCAGCTACCGGCGCGTTCCGATCAGCAGGCTGCGGGCAGCATCGTAGTTCTCAGTTGCAGTTCAGGTTATGGGCACACGTATTTCGTCGCGTCCGAATCACTCCCCAAATGATTCCGTCGGGCGGCTCCCGGATATGGGCAGATCCGGGACGTTTTCACGACCGCACTCCTCGGGTCACCGTCGATCGCGAATTTTGTGGCGATCACACCATTGGGTCGGACATCCTTCTCCACCCACTCCTCGAGCGCCGAGTAGAGACTGTTTTGCGGGGTGTCTCCTGGCCGCAGCCACTGGCCAAAGTCGTTCGGCTCGTCGCCACTGCCGCAATGCCCCATCCCCGGGACCAGATAGAGCTGCAGGAAACTGCGAACGGTCTCATCTCCCATTCGCCTGCGCACGGACGAAAAGAAGTCCAGGTTCGCCTCGGGACGATCGTTTCCACCGCGATAGATGATGATCTTGCCGCCGCGCTTCTGGAACGCCACAAAATCGCCGGTGATGAAAGTCTTGAAACCAAAGTGCGTCGCCGGCGCTCCCGCCATGATGCCATCGTAGTCAGTTGGATAACGTTCCGCCTCCATAAGTCCCTGTCGCCCGCCGTTTGAACAACTGCTGAAGTAAGACCGCGTCGGCGCGGAGTCATAAAAGGCCTGAATCAGTGCTTTCGCTGTCTGTGCAGTCTCGTGAACCGCACGATAGTCGAAGTCCACTTGCTTCTCGGGATGATTCACGGCCCACGCCGACTCGCTCGGCCTGCCGCGGTGCCCAGTATTGGTGGACGAAGTCGCATAGCCGCTGTGCAGTGATTCACCGAGACGGTAGTAGCTGATCGAGCCGCCGAACGAGCCATTGCCCACGCCGAGGTAGCGCCTGTTCCAACCAGTGGCGGGAAGCCAGACCTCGATGCTGATCTCCGAATCCGACGATGGTCGCGCCACCGCCTGGACCCGACAGAACGCCGGCAAGGTGTTGAATGCAGTGAAGAATTCGGCTGAACTCCGACGCACCCTCGTCGGCGGCACAAACTTGCCTGAATCCACCAGCTGCGCCGAGATGACTGTCGTATTCTCCAATCGCAGGCCGCGGAGAGCAGAGCAGGACTGCGCGTGCGATGGCACGGGCGCCAGGCAACAAAGCGCCAGCGCCAATCGTGGGCGATAGATCGTTATCGAGGCTCTCGCTGTGCGGCCAACGGTGGTTCTATTTGACGAGATGGACGTAATCCCTTGACTAATCGCGGCTAAGTTCGGAGTCGCTTCCGCAAATAATACTGCCGGGAGCCAGGCGGATACCCTTCGAGCGTTCCGAAAAGTTCGTAGCCGAGTTTCTCGTAGAATGGGCGCGCCTGATGATCGAACGTGTCGAGACTTACATCGGTGCAGCCGCGCGAGCGCGCCAGGTCCTCTGCCGCCGCCATGAGCCGGGTGCCGAGTCCACGGCCGCGAGCGCGCTCGTCGACCCATAGCTTGGCGACATACAGCCAGCGCCAACGCGTGTGACCAAGGATGCCACCGACGACAACGCCCGTGGAATCGCGAGCGACGAACTTTACCGGCTTCTCGTCGGCGGGACCGAGCCGGTCCTCGTTGAACGCCAGCAATCCGCGGACGACGAGGGCTTCGTCGGCGGGCATCACCTCGTTGTCGATTTGAACGTCGTCAGCTGCTGCCAATTTCTTGCTATTTCCTCGCAAGCGGGTGCTCGCCAAAGAACGACCACATCAAGCTCGTAGCATCGATGCTGCGGGTGGTGCGACCAACGAACCATTTCGGCAGCGGCGTGCCACCAGGCCAGGTGTGGCCTCCTCCCTGAATGGTGTAGAGCACCACGGCCGCGTCGTCAGCACAGTTCGTGTACGCGCGACGAGTGACATCGCGCGCCACAGTCGATTCGACAGGGTTGGCGCTGCACCGGTTTCTTCGCGCCCAATTCGCCGCCCATTTCGGCGTGCTTGGAAAAGGTCTCGAAGATATCCATGAGGAACCGCCGTTGTACGGAACATCCGGATCGGCTGTCCCGTGAAAGGCGATCATCGGAACGGCTCGGTGGTCCGTGCACCAGCTCCACGGCAGGGTTTGCGCCGCTGCCACCATCCCGACTGCCGCGATTCGATCGGACAACGTGCAGGACAGGGCGAACGACATGCCGCCCCCATTGGAGAGTCCGTTGGCGTAAATCCGGGTAGAGTCGATGTTGTACGACGCTTTCAACGTGTCGATCAACTCCGAGATGAATCTGACGTCCTTCAGCAGATCGGCTCCCGGCTCCGCGCGCCAAATCCTGACTCCCTTGCCGCCAATTCCGGAAGGGTAAACGACTATGAACCCTTGGCTGTCGGCCAGCTTGTTCCACTGACTCGTTTCCCTTTGAGCTGCGCCCCAGAGCCCTGCGCCGTGCATGCTTATCACGAGAGGCGTGGCCCTGGATCGATGGTAGCTCCTCGGGACATAAAGCAGATAGTCCCGTTTTTCCCCCGAGGACACGAACGACCCGTTGTCCCGATTCGCCGTGTAGAACGAGACGGCCTCGATCGGCACCATCACCACTGGCAGGCCGATTAGTGCCAGCGCTGCGCCGAGGACGACCTTCCTGTTCTTCATCACCGATGCCGATTCCACGCGAGCGCCAACGGAGCCGCTGAGAGTCGCGCGAGTGGGATTGCCAGGATCGCGAGGAGCATGAGCAAGTAGTGCGGGATGTGGGGCGTATCGAGCAACCACACAAGGACGCCGTACAAGGCGAAGACCGCGACACACCAGCACGCCGCGCCGGCCACGAGCACGCGGTCACTCAAGAGACGGTTGCGATAGAGACGCGTTGCGATCCAGGCGGCCGCCGACATCTTGACGCAGACCAGTAGCGTGAAAATCAACGGAAGCGTGCTCCACAATCTCCCCAACCGTCGCGTCTCGATGATCCATTCGGCGATCGGCCCGATGAAAAACAGGAGCGTAAGCGTGGCGAAGATGCTCCCCTTGATGAGCCACGCCCGACCGGTGAGCCCAATGTAGAGCGTCTGCACGAGCTGCTTCCACGTGGAGGCGATGAACGCCGCGACGACAACCAGGAGAAACACGACCGCGCGCGGCGTTCCCACGGTTTGGGCGAATCGGCGCGAACGCTCGACCACCAGCGGCATCTCACCGGACCACTCCAGCGCGATTGGGACGGCGACGATGATCAACAGCCACGCGAGGGCCGTGCTTGCGAGCGTCGTCTTGAGCTTGGCCGCGATGAGCTGCGCGTTGGTCAGCGGCCGCGTTGCCATGAACGGGGGCAGGCCATACGACTCGCTCACGTTCACGCTCGGCCTGCTCACCGTCGCCGCGGCAAAGGTGGCGATGATGATCGGAGTGAAGAGCACGCCGAGGAGCAACTCGATGACGAGCACGGTCGAGGTGCCGGCGGCCCAGAACAGCAGCAGCTCGAAGGGGAGGATGATGGCGACCCACACGGGAAGCGACTTTCCGCTGAGGCGCCACTCGAACCACGCCTGCGCGCCCGCC
>JBGPHO010000250.1:0-4161 GCA_041484425.1 Gemmatimonadaceae bacterium | reverse complement strand
GATGTCCTTTCTGGTGAGGAGACCGCCGTACGATCCCGCGAATACGACGTCGGGTGTGTCGGGCCGCACCGCGATGTAGCCGCTCTCGCCGCCGCCGACGTCGTACCAGTCGCCGACGTTGATGCCACCGCTCTTCCGGCTCGGGCCGCACAGCGTCGAGTTATCCTGCTGCGCGCCGCAGACGCGATACGGGTAATGGTTGGTCGTGACGACGTGGTAGAACTGCGCGGTCGCCTGGTCCTGCTCCGTCCACGATTTGCCGCCGTTGAAGGACACGTTTGCGCCGCCGTCGTTTGCCTCGATCATGCGCTGCGCGTCGTTCGATGCGATCCAGAGGTCGTGGTTGTCACCATGAGGAACTACGATCGGCCGGAATGTCTTGCCGTCGTCGGATGACCGGTACATTCCGGTGTTGAGCACGTAAACCGATTTTTCGTTCTTCGGGTCCGCGAAAATGCGAGTGTAGTACCACGCGCGCTGGCGCAGCTTGCGATCGCTGTTGGTGCGCGTCCAGGTCGCGCCGCCATCGCCCGACCGGAACACTCCGCCGGAGTCTGCTTCGATGATTGCCCAGAGAATGTTCGAGCTCGCTCGCGGCTGCGAGGCTTCGCTCGCCGGAGAGACGGCGAGCCCGATGTTGCCCATGACCCCCTTGGGCAGCCCGGGATTGCGTGTCAGCTCGGTCCAGTGCTCGCCGCCGTCTGTGGATTTGAAGATCCCGCTTCCCGCGCCGCCCGAAACCAGCTGCCACGGAGTCCGCCACGCCTGCCAGAAGGCCGCGTAAATGATCTCCGGATTGTTGGGATCGAGCACGAGATCGGTGATGCCGGTGGAGTCGTTACGGTAGAGAATCTTTCGCCACGTCTTCCCGCCATCGATGGTTTTGTACACGCCGCGCTCGGCGTTCGGGCCGAAGACGTGTCCCTGCGCTCCCACGTAGACGATGTCGGGGTTCGTGGGATTTACGCGCACTCTCGAGATCTGCCGCGTGTCGGTGAGTCCGAGCGACGTCCAGGTTTTTCCGGCGTCACTGGTCCGCCAGACTCCGTCGCCATGGGATACGTTTCCGCGAATGGGATATTCGCCGCCACCCACGTACACAATGTCGGGATTCGACTCGCTGACGCCGATCGCCCCGATCGTGCCGCCGAAGTATTTGTCGGTGACGGGCGCCCAGGTGATTCCGCCGTCGGTCGTCTTGAAGACTCCGCCGCCGGTCGTTCCGAAGTAGTACTCGTTCGGACGCTTGGCCGATCCTGCTACCGCGACTGACCGTCCACCCCGAAATGGGCCGATCTCGCGCCAGCGGAGGGCGGCGAAAGTACTGCTGTCGTACGCGGACGATGACGTGGGTGCGGCCGGAATCGGTCGCCCGGCCGGCGGCCGGCGCTGCGAAATTGCGGACGATGGAAGGACGGACACAGTTGTAAGAGCGGCGCCAACGAACAGGCAAAAGGCGCGAGGATTCACGAATCGGTTCTCCGGGCGGGCGGTGAGGGGTCGCTACTATGTAGCAAACACTTCATCCGCTCGGCAAGTGGTCGTGGTGCACAAAGTAGCAGCGGATTCTGCTCGTCTCTAACCGAGAAACCTTTTCGCGAGCTGCGCGAGCCGTTCGTCCCCATCGCGCTCGGCATGCGCGCGAATCGCATCCACGAACGGGCGCAGCTTTTTTTCACCCCAATAATATCCGGTCGCGCTTTCGGCGCTTCCGGTGTCGCCCGATCGCGCGCCTTCGAGCAGCGCCGCGGCCGCCGCCTCATCGAAGCCGGGGTCGGTGCGGGCGGGAAGGGAATAGCGTTTCCCTGGATCACCCCACCCAGCATCTTCTTTCACGAATGCTCGCGACATTGCGACTGCCCTCGACGGAATTGCTTTAATGTCGCAGCTTTCACGACGGGTATCACGGGACTTGCAGGTTATATTCGCAATCCCGACACCACGGAGGCTGGATGAGAGAGGAATCCTTTGAGGAGCAGCAGGAGGCGCTCGACCCACATCGCCGCGAGGAGCGAGATGGAACCGCGCTGGAGCTCGCGGGGCGACTGCGCCAGAAGGGAGCGCTCCTCACTGGACGCGAGGCCAGCGCCCAGCTCGACGACCTGATGACCGCCATCGATCGGTTCGAAGCGGCGGTAATCGCTCGCGGAGGAGACCTCTTCGTGAATACCCCCTTCTCCAATCCGCCGGAGAATCCCGATTTTGTGATTCCCCTTCGCGTCCCCGGAGAGGATCCGGAAGCTTACGCGGCGCGCATCAATGCGGCCGCCGAGCGGTTGGAGACGGCCGACCTTTAGCGCAAGCTGTCGCGGTGAATAGCGCCACGCGCCGGAGTATCCGCTGGGCGCAGGCCGGCCTGCTGATAAATGCGGTCCTGGTGCTCGTCAAGCTCTTTGCGGGCATCGTCGGTCATGCGAACGCGCTGGTGGCCGACGCCGTGGAGTCGTCGGCCGACATTTTCTCCTCGATGATAGTCTGGATGGGCCTCAGCATCGCGGCCCGCCCCGCCGACGAAGACCACCCCTACGGCCACGGCAAGGCCGAGCCCCTCGCGGCCGCGGTGGTCTCGCTGATGCTGCTCGGCGCGGCGGTGGGGATCTCGGTCCTGTCAATTCATGAGATTCTCGCCCCCCAACACCTTCCGGCGCCGTTCACGCTCTTCGTCGCGGCGGGCGTGATCGTCGTCAAGGAAATTCTCTACAGAAGGGTCTCGCGCGTCGGCAAAGATGTCGGCAGCACGGCTGTCACCGCCGACGCGTGGCATCACCGCGCGGATGCGATCAGCTCACTCGCGGCGTTCATAGGAATCAGCATCGCGCTGATAGGCGGCCGCGGCTGGGAAGCCGCCGACGATTGGGCGGCGCTCGTCGCGGCCCTGCTGGTTGCCGTGAATGGTGTGCGAACGCTGCGGCCGGCGATTGCGGGATTGATGGATGAAGCGCCCGACCGCTCGGTAAAGGAGCGAGTGCTGGAAGCGGCGTGCTCGGTGCGGGGCGTCCGAAACGTGGAGAATCTGAAAGTGCGACGCTCCGGGCTCGGGTTTTACGCCGATCTTCACGTGCAGGCTGACCCCGCGATATCACTCGAGGACGCGCACGAGATCGCGGCCACGGTCAAGTACGCGGTCCTGGGGGCGATTCCGAGCGTCGTCGGCGTACTCGTTCACATGGAGCCGCATCACGGCAGTGGAAAATTGGCGGAAGATTCAGTGCTCAGCCTGCCGCCGATTTGACGCCGCCGATTTACCCCGCTCTCGACTTAACCGGCGACGATTGATCCTGCCGACGATTTGAGCCTGACGCTAGGCTCGCTTCCAGTTCCCGCTCTTTCCGCCGCGCTTCTGGGTCAGGCGCACGTCGGAGATCTCCATCCCGCGGTCGAGCGCTTTCGCCATGTCGTAAATCGTGAGCAGCGCAACAGTGACGGCGGTGAGCGCTTCCATCTCGACTCCCGTCCTCCCGTGGGTCGATGCCCACGCCGTGACGTGAAGCCCGGGCAGCGACCGATCTACTTCCAGATCCACTCCGGTGTCCGTCAGAGCGATCGGGTGACAGAGGGGAATGAGGTCGGCGGTGCGCTTCGCGGCCATTATTCCGGCGATGCGCGCGGCGGCGATGGCGTCACCCTTGGCAAGAGCGTTTCGCTCGATCGCGTCCAGCGCCTCGAGGCTCATCGTTATCGAGCCTTCCGCGTGCGCGGTGCGCGCGGTCTCCGTTTTTCCGCCAACATCGACCATGCGGGCTCGTCCTTCGTCGTCCAGGTGAGTGAGGTCGCTCATTTCAGCGTCGCGGACAGATCTCGAATCAGCTTCGAGGCGATGAGCTGGGGGCTGACGTTTCCGTCGGCGTAGGTTTGCGCCTTGAGAACCGCATCGACCGCGCGGGCCGCGGACGCGGCGGCGGAGACATCCTTCTTGTGAAGCGCGTCACGCGCGCGCTCACCCAGCAGCTCGACCAGCGCTTCGAGCGTGTCGGCGAAGGCGCCGCGCGCACCCGCGGATCCCTGCGAAAGCGCCGTGGAATAAACCACCGACTGACGCGCGCCCGTTGCGGCATCGATGATTTTGCGCGCGTTGATCGTCGCCCTCGCGTCGATCTCACCTGTCAGGAGTCTTCCCGGCGCGCCCGCGGCCGCGCGCACGCGCTCGGCCGTGGTCATCTT
>JBGPHO010000249.1:0-4161 GCA_041484425.1 Gemmatimonadaceae bacterium | reverse complement strand
TTGTACCGCTCACCGAAGCGCTCCCAGGAAAAACTGCCATCGCCGTCGAATGGAATCTCGCGCATCAGGAAATAACGGAACGCGTCTGGGCCAAAGCGCCCGATGGCGTCGCGCAGGTCGAGATTCCCGCCGGTAGATTTGCTCACGCGCGATCCACCCACGAGGACGAAGCCGTGCGCCCAGATGCGCTTTGGTACCTCGAGTCCCGCCGCCCACAGCATTGCGGGCCAGATCAACGCGTGAAAGCGCGTGATGTCCTTGCCGATCAAATGCAGGTCGGCCGGCCAGAGCTTCTCGAAATCGGGGTTTGGAAATCCGGTCGCGGTGAGATAGTTGGGCAGAGCCTCGAACCAGACGTATGTCGTCTGGACGTCGCCGGCGCTTCCTTTGCGCGGGAAAGGAATACCCCATGTGAATCGGCTTCGGCTGGCCGAAACGTCGTCGAGCCCGGAGTCGATCAATGAAAGAATCTCATTGCGGCGTGACCTGGGCTGGAGAAACTCCTCGGTCGAGACGAGCGCCTTCAGACGATCCGAGTAAGCGCTGAGCCGGAAGAACCAGTTCTTCTCCTCCACCCACTCGAGCGTGCGCGTGGGGTGCAGGATGCACTTTCCGTCAACGATCTCGTTGTCCTGCTTGAACGACTCGCAGCCGACACAGTACCAGCCGGCATAGGCTTTCTCGTAGAAGGCGTCCGGCGACTTCTCGAAAATCTGTTCGATGAGTGCCTTCACGCCCGTCTTGTGGGCCGGGTCCGTGGTGCGAATGAACTGATCGTAGGAAATTCCCAGCAGCCGCCAGATCTCCTCCGTGCTGTCGGCCACCGCGTCGACCAGCTCCTGGGGCGAGACTTTCCGGTCCGCGGCCGTCTGCGCGACCTTCTGGCCGTGCTCGTCCATTCCGATGAGGAAATGGACATCATCGCCCATCAGGCGGTGGTAGCGGGCTATGACGTCGGCCCCGATTTTCTCGTAGGCGTGGCCCTGGTGCGGGTCGGCGGTGGCGTAATCGATCGCCGTTGTGAGGAAGTACTTGGCCAATTAGTGGCCGCCCGTCGAATTCGGCTCGTCCCCGCCTCGCCCGCGACGACCGCCGCGCCTTCCACGTCTGCGTTTCGCCGATCCGTCGGCGTCGCGAGCGTTGCTCTCACGGGCGGGGTCATCGACATTCGGCCGACGCTCCGCGAAGTCCGCCGGTGGAACGAAGACCGGGTGCTCGGCCGTGTAGAGCAGTTCGGGCGAGATCTCGTCGGGACGGATTCCCTCGGTGGCGCTCTCTTCCTCGTCGCCGTTGGTGACGGGAGCCGCGACGCCTGCCAGCTCCTCGGTGTCCTGCTTGAACTCGGCGAGAGTGACCAGCCGCATGTCTCCCTCGACACCGCGCAGCGTGATGCGCTCGCGGAAGATGTCGACGCTCACGACCTTCTCCTCGCCGATCTTGGTAACGACGATCCTGCCTTCCTTGGGAAAGCGCTTGCGGCTCTGAACGTAGAACTCGTGCTCGTAGCGGAGGCAGCACATCAGCCGCCCGCATGCTCCCGAGATCTGCGACGGATTCAGCGACAGGCGCTGATCCTTGGCAACACCCAGGTTCACGGGCCTCAGCTCGGGAAGCCAGGACGCGGAGCAATACTGCCTGCCGCAGCGCCCAATACCGTCCAGCCGCTTGGCTTCATCGCGAACTCCGATCTGCTTGAGCTCGATGCGCGTGCGGAAGAGGGACGCGAGATCGCGCACGAGATTCCGGAAATCGACGCGCTTGTCGGCGGTGAAATAGAGCGTCAGCTTCTTCCGATCCCACTGCCATTCGGCGTCGGACAGTTTCATGCCGAGTCCGTTGGCTTTGACGCGCTCCATCGCCTTGCGGCGGGCGTCCTCGTTCAGCCGCTCGAGATCCTTCGAGAGTCCGCGGTCCTTCTCGCTGGCGAGACGCAGGGCCTTCCGCTCGGGGAGCGACGAACCGCAGCCGTGCGAGCACCCGCCGCTTCTCTTCTGGGCGAGCTCACCGAGGGCGTGGATGTAGCCCAGGTCCTCTCCGCGATCAACATCGACGATCACCGCCGCGTGGAGCGGCGGCGGATCGGGATAATCCCAGAGAAAGAACTCCTTACGGTTGCCCTTGAAGGCGACTTCGACGAGGTGCGCCACGCGCTATTCGGTCCACGCGCCGAGGCGGAGGAACTTTTGCCTACGACGCCTCACCAACTTCTCAGGTCGCATCTTGCGGAGCTCCTCCAGGTGGCGGTTCACCGCTGCCTGGAGCGCTTTCGCCGCGGCCTCGTGATCGGCGTGCGCTCCGCCCTTGGGCTCGGGAATCACCTCGTCGATAACCTTGAGCTCGAGCAGCTCGGGCGCGGTTATACGCAGCGCCGTCGCGGCCTTCTCGCGCATCTCGAGGCTCTTGGCGTCCTTCCAGAGAATCGCCGCGCAGCCCTCGACGGAGATCACGGAGTAGACCGCGTTTTCCATCATCAGCACGCGGTCGGCGACCCCCAGGGCGAGGGCACCACCCGATCCGCCCTCTCCGATCACCGTCGCGATGATCGGCACCTGCAGCTGGCTCATCTCGTACAGATTCCGCGCTATCGCTTCGGATTGCCCGCGCTCCTCGGCGCCAAGGCCGGCCCACGCACCCTGCGTGTCGATGAATGTGAGCACGGGAACGTGGAATTTCTCGGCGAGCTTCATCAGTCGAAGCGCCTTGCGATAGCCCTCGGGATGGGGCATGCCGAAGTTGCGCTTCAGCTGCTCCTTGGTGTCGCGGCCACGCTGATGGCCGATCACCATCACCGTGTCGTCGTCGAGACGGGCCCAGCCGCCGATGATTGCGGCGTCGTCGCGGTAAGCCCGATCACCATGGAGCTCGATGAAATCGGTGAACGCAAGCTTGATATAATCGGCGGTGAACGGGCGTCTCGGGTTGCGGGCGACCTGAACGCGCTGAAAGGGCGTGAGGTTCCTGTAGACTTCTTCGCGCAGATCTTCCAGCTTCCGTTCGAGGGGCTCGATCGCTTCGGCGACGCTCAGCTGACTGTCGCCCGCGGTCTTCTTGATTTCGTCGATCTGCCTTTCCAGCTCGGCGATCGGCTTCTCGAACTCGAGTTGTGTTGCTGATGCCACCGGTCAGCTCCCCCGTTGCAGTTTAACGGAAGACTCGCCCAAAATATTACGCAGAGCGCTCAACGTTGCGCCATCGGCGGCCAGGGTCAGCGACCTCGAGCGCAGGCGCGCCTGTGAGCCCGTCCCATCGCTCCAACGGAATTCCAGCGGTGCCGATCCCGGGTAGGTCTCGGCGATCGCGCGCACGTCCGACATGACGTCACCCGAGTATGCGCCTTTCGACAGGTCGATCGCAACGGTCACCTGTCCATTAGTACGCATCTCCGCCAGCTTCGTTGCCGACTCCACGATGTAGGCTGGGTTATCGCCTCCCTCGTCGCGTCTCGAGTAGGCGCCCTTGAGGAGCATCGGCACGTCGGTGCGGATCTGATCGTTGAGCGTCGCCCATTTCTCCGGGAAGATGAGAACTTCGGCCGACCCGGAGAAATCCTCGATCGTCAACCGCGCGAACTCGGACCCGGATTTCTTGCTCATCTGCCGCTTGATGTTCGTGACGACGACGGCGAGCGTCATCGGCTCCGAGCGCCATTTGCCCAGGTCACTGACAGTGTGTGTGGCGAAGATCTCCGCCTCGGTGCGGAATCTCTCGAGCGGATGACCCGAGATGTAGAAGCCCAGGATCTCCTTCTCCTTCGCCAGCCGCTCGGACTCGGTCCACGACTGGATGTTGGGAAGGACGTGTGAGCTCCCGCCCTTCTGCTCCTCGCCCGCGGGCGCGCCGAAGAGCGAGGCCTGCCCCGTCGCAAAGTCTTCCTGCTTGAGCGACGCCTCGCGGATGGCGAGGTCGAGCGCCGCCGCGATCTGCGCGCGGTGTCCTCCGAGGGAATCCATCGCTCCGGCGTGAACGAGCGCATCGAGCACCCGCTTGTTGCAAGCGCGAAGATCGATTCTCTCGCACAGGTCGAACACCGACAGGAAAGGCCCGTCTTTCTTGCGCGCGGCGATGATCGAGTCGATGGCGGTGCGCCCGACGTTGCGAATTCCGCCAAGGCCGAAGCGGATCTTGGTCTCGCCGATCACGGTGAACTTGTAGCCGGATTCG
>JBGPHO010000248.1:0-4161 GCA_041484425.1 Gemmatimonadaceae bacterium | reverse complement strand
TCTCGAAATCGGCGCAATTCTCGATCGCATCGTAGAGGAGCCGCGCGGTGTTGCAGAGGTGGTCGTACATACGGCCCAGGCCGTCGGACCCGAAGCGCTGTATCACGAACCACAGCTTGAGGACGTCGGCGCGCCGGGAACACTGAAAGCTCCGAATCCCCTGATCGATCACGCGTGTGGATTTGCCGGCGTGGAAGAGATACGGCGCCTGCTGCGCGAACGCCCGCTCCAGATCGCCTTCATCGCGAGTCAGCACCATTCCCGCCGCGAGCGGCAGCAGCATCATCTTGTGCGGATCCCACGCCAGCGAGCGCGAATGACGCAGCCCATTGAGCGCGCGCGGCGGACGCGATGACAGGAGGGCGCTGGCTCCGTGCGCGCCGTCCACGTGCAGCCAGATGCTCCGCTCCTCGCACAGCTCGCCAACAGCTTCCAGATCGTCGAACGAACCGGTTGCCGTCGTGCCGGCGGATGCAACAACCGCCATCACGCTCTTGCCTTGTTCGCGCAGGCCGTCGAGTGCGCCAACGAGGAGATCGACATTGATCCGGTAATTCCGCGAGGGAATAGCAATTGCCCGGCGGCGTCCCATCCCGAGCTGACCGATCGCGCGCGTCACCGCATAGTGCGCGTGCTCTCCGTACACGACAACCGGAGGATCGGCGCCGAGGCCGTCTTCCCAGGCGTTCGGGACAGCTGCGTTTCTCGCCGCGAGCATTGCCGTGAAGTTGGCTTCGGTACCGCCGGACGTGAGCGTGCCGCCGGCTCCGGGGCCATAGCCCGCGAGCTTCGCCAGCCAGCCGACGATCTGGTGCTCGATCATCGTCGCTGTCGGCGACATTTCCCACACCGCCAGCGATTGGTTGAGCGCGCCGATCACGCTTTCCATCCAGACCCCGACCGGAAGCGGTGCCGAAGTCTGATGTCCCATGTACATCGGGTGGTAGTACTTGTTGGCGTCTGCCAGTACCTCGTGCTCGAGCCGGGCGATGATCTCCGCGACCGGACGCCCCTCGCGCGGAAACTCTTCGTCGAACCGCCGCGCCAGCTCCTCCGCCGACAGCGGTGTCGAGACCTGACCCTTGCCCGCGCGCGTTGATGCGAAGTAACGGGCCGTCACTGCCGCGAATTGTTCTCCGACTTCGAGAGAGGTGTCCGCCTCCATCTCGGCGAGAATGTCGTCGATCATGCCCGCAAATCTACTGCGGCTATCCGTCGAGCAGCCCGTGCTGCCGGATGAAGTCCGCCAGCTCGCCCCTCGACCCAACGCTTAGTTTGAGAAAAATGTTCGACAGGTGGGTGCTCACCGTGCGTGCGGAGATCTGAAGTGCGCCACCGATCTCCTTGTTGGACTTCCTGGTTGCGACCATCCGCGCGATTTCCATCTCCCTGCCGGTCAGTCCGGCCGCACCGCTCGTCGCCGACTTGGGCGGCGGCCTGACCCCGAGCTCTCGCATCTCCTCGCGGGTTCCATCGAGCTCGACTGTCGCTCCGATGCGTGCGAACACGTCGTGCGCCTTACGGAGCTCACGCATCGCACCCTCGCGGTCGCCCACCTCGACCAATGCCCCGGCGAGCCGCCGCCTGATCTTGGCGGCTTGCGGGGGAAACGGAATCGCCTCGAGCTGCTCGACGGACGATTGCATCAGCTCGATCGCTCGTGCCGGGTCGCCATCCCGGAACCTTGCTAGCAGTCCATCGCACGCATCTGCGTAGGCAAGCCCCAGACGGTGATGAAAACGGCCGGCATCGCGTCTCATGCGCGCCAAGTGCTTGGCGGCTCTGTCGAAGTCGCGAGCGAAGAGCGCCGCTTCCCCCACCGTCGGCAGGAGCCACTGAAGCGCCCACACGATGTATCCGGTTCGATCCGCGATCGCGAGTCCCGCCTCTCCGATGCGAACCGCCTCCTTCGGGTGCCCCTTGGCGAGATAGTACGATGCCATGCCGAGATGCGCCGGGACGATGGAAGGGACATCCAGCGCGCGTTCACCCGCGCCTTCCAGCGATCCCGCCTTCTCGGCACCCGCAAGCTTCCACGCTTCATTGAAGTATTCTTTCGCCTTGTGGTCCGAGCCCCGCCAGAGATAGATGAGACCAGACCACACGTAGAGGCGCGGCAGCAGCACGCGCTGGTTCAGGCTCTTGGCAAGATTGATCGTGCGCTCCGCCGTCTCGATCGCCGCATCCCAGTCTCCGACGCTCGAAGAGTATTGCACGAAGAGCTCCGCCGACCAAAGCGGCAAAAGGGGCGAATGCATTTGCTCCGCCAGTCGCTCGCTGGCGGAGAGATGTTTCAGAAAGGCCGGGGCATCTCCGGAAATTCCCTCGAGCAGCGCCATCCCCCAATGCGCCGTCCACTCCAGCATTCGCTGGCCAGCGGCTTCAGCGTGCGCAATCGCCTGCATCCCGTGCTCGCGCGCGAGATCGAGCGGACCCGCCCACGCATAGAGGAGAAGAAGCGCTCTGTGCGCGCGGGACAGAAGGGCATCGTTTCGGACGTCCCCTTCCTTCGCCGACTCGAGCGCGGCCTCGAGTTCAGCCTGGGCTTCCTTCAACCGGCCGAGATCCTGGAGAGCGATTCCCTTGGCAAGACGCAGCCTCACGGTGGTCGACCGGTCGCTGGATGAAGACGCCTCGAGGAGTCCGGCTTCGTAGTGAGCCAGGGCGTCGGCGTACCTGCCGCTCCAGTAGCAGGCGAGTCCCATTCGGTGGTCGATGTCAGCGAGCGTCGCCTTCTCGCCTCGTGCGGCGGCTTCACCGCGCGCGCGCGCCCATAATTGCATCGCCACATCGTACTCGCCCAATCGCTGCCGCGTCCGCGCGAGGGTCGTGAGAATTTCCTCGCGCGGTGCATCGATGATCAGGGGATCCTTGTCCAAATGCTCCAGCGCCGCTGCCAGATAATTCGCCGCTTCGCGGTTGGCGTACTTATCGATAGCCGCGCGTCCCGCGGCGTACAGGTATCTCACTGCTTTTCGCGCCAGCGACTGCGAATGTGCGTGGGCGAAGTGCAGCGCGAGTTCGTCAGCGTGATTGAGGGCGGCATCGCCGTACAAACTCTCGAGCGCTTCGGCAATCGTCGCGTGCAGAAGTCGCGCTCGTGCCTGTCCAAGCTCGGTATAGATCACCTGCTGGAGCAGCGGATGCGTGAAATCGTAGTGAATCGCATCGACGCTCCCCGTTTCCGCCAGCACTCGCTGAGCGAGCAGCTCGTCGATGGCCGCGATGATCTCCGTCTGAGCCAGGCCCGAAACTTTCGCCAGCGTGTCGTACTCGGCGCGGGTACCGATCACGGCCGCGAGATTCGCCAGTGTTCGCGCGTTTGGTGATAACCGATCGACTCTCGTCTTGATCACGTCGCGAATCGTGGATGGCAGGTGGAGAGTCTGCATCTCCCACCCCGTCCAACGGCCATCCTTCTGCGTCAACGCGCCGGAATCCACCAGGGACTTGAGCGTCTCCTCGACGAAAAAGGGATTGCCCCGGGTCCAGTCGTACAACATCGGCGAGAAATGCCGGGTCGTTGCTTTCTCGACACCGAACATCTGCTCGACGATTTCCTCCACGTCCGCTGGCTCGAGAGGACCGAGCTTGCGGACGGTGAGCGATCCGAGGCTCAGCAGCGATTGTTCGGTGCTGCGCAATGTCGCGTTGGAGTCTCGCTCACTCTCGTTGTAAGTGCCGAGCAGAACTATTCTCTGGCTCTCGATCTGCCGTGCCACGAAATGCAACAGCTCCAGCGACGACGCGTCGGCCCATTGAAGATTCTCGAGCACGATGAAGAGGGGCTGCTTCGCTGAGAGCCGGCAGAGGAACTGAGTGAAGTTCCAAAGCAGGCGGGCCTTGATCTCGGACGGGTCAGCGCCAGCCGAAGCCCGCTCACGGTCCGAAGGTCCCGCAAGATTTGGAAACACGTGCCCCAGCTCGGCGGTGCCGCCTCGAGACAGGACAGAAAGCGTCGTGGGCTCGAGCGTACGGACGAGCGGCAGCAGTGCATCAGAGAAGAGGGCGTACGGAACTCCGGTTTCCACCGGATACGAGCGTCCGACGGCCACGCTCCAACCCCGCTTTGCCGCGCGCTCGGCGGCGGCGGTGGCAAGGCGTGTTTTTCCGATTCCGCCCTCGCCTACAACGAAAACAGAGCGACCCGCGCCCTTTGTG
>JBGPHO010000247.1:0-4170 GCA_041484425.1 Gemmatimonadaceae bacterium | reverse complement strand
GTCGTTCGCGTCCAGGCGACGCGCGCGGGGATTCCGGTCAGCCAGGGCGGTTATCGGATTTACACGAGCCTCGATCCCGTTCTTCAGAACGCGGCGACGAGCGCCTTGGCCGAAGAGACCGCGGCTCTCGAGTCACAGCCCGACTACGCGCATCCGAAATACACACCAGGCTCGACGCCGGGATCGAAGTTGGGCCGCACGACCAGTTATCTCCAGGGGATGGTCGTGGCACTCGATCCGACATCGGGAGATGTTCGCGCCCTGGTCGGCGGTCGCGACTACAACGACTCGCAGTTCGATCGCGCGGTTGATGGAATGAGGCAACCCGGGTCGTCGTTCAAGCCCATCGTGTATGCGTTGGCCATAGCCGACAGCATCACGCCCAACACCATCTTTCAGGACACCGCGCTCGCGATCAACCTGCCGAACGGCACCGTCTACAGCCCCGAAAATTCCGACGGTCAATACCTGGGTCCGCTCACGCTTCGCGACGCGCTCGCCAAGTCGCGCAACGTCGTCTCCGTCCAGCTCGGTCAGAGGCTGGGAATGGACTCGATCGCGAATCTCGCGCGCCGGATGGGACTGAGCTCGAAGATCGCTCCGTATCCCTCGAGCGCCATCGGTGCCTCCGTGGTGCAGCCGCTCGATCTCGTGGCGGCCTATACCACTTTCGCGAACCTCGGAACGCCGGTAGAGCCTCGCTTCATCTACCGCGTCGAAGACAGGAACCGGAAGATCGTGCTGAGCCGCGAGGTGAAGGCACTCGCTCCGGCTCTCGACCCTCGGGTTACTTACGTCGTCCGTGACATGATGCGTGACGTCGTCGAGCGTGGCACTGCGTCGAGCATTCGGCGTTATCTGCCGGCATCGATTCCTGTCGCTGGAAAAACCGGAACGACGAATGACAACTCTGATGTGTGGTTCATCGGCCTCACTCCCGATCTCGTCGCCGGAGTCTGGCTCGGCTTCGACACGCCAACGTCGATTACGCCTGGTGCTGCCGGTGGATCGCTCGCCGCTCCTGTGTGGGGCAAGATGGTCGCTCGCTACTACGCCGCCAAGCCGGAGATTCTCACGTCACGCGCCGCGGAGCAGTGGACTCCACCGCTCGGAGTGATTTTCGGCGCCGTGGATCGTGCGACGGGTGAGCTCGCGACGGATCAGACGCCACCGGAGCGCCGTTATACCGAGTACTTCGTGGAAGGCACGGAGCCGGCACCGCTCAGAGCAGATCCCTGGAAGCTCTTTGCCTGGGGGCCCATCATTTTTTGAGGGATCGCGGCTGAAGAAAACGGGGAGCCATGAACTGGCTCCCCGTCTCGTTTTCCGTCATACCGCCGGAAGCCAACAGCCGCAAAGCTGACCCTCCCCGGCAGGTAGTCTTCAGTGGCGGTTGAACTTACGCGACTTCCGCCATCTCCAACGACGGCGCCTTTACTCCGGATTCCGCCGGCACGAGTGCGATCTTCAGCACCTCGCTCAGCGTCTCGACGGGGTGGAACGAGAGCGTCTTTCGAACTTCCTCAGGTACATCCTCGATGTCCGCCTCGTTTCCCTTCGGGATGATGATGGTCTTGATCCCCGCGCGATGCGCTCCGAGGACCTTCTCCTTCAGACCACCGATCGGCAGTACGCGGCCACGGAGCGTGATTTCGCCAGTCATCGCCACGTCCTGCCTCACCGGACGATCTGCCATCTCCGACACCAGCGCCGTGGCGATCGCGATTCCCGCTGAAGGTCCATCCTTTGGAATCGCCCCCGCGGGCACGTGGATGTGCGCCTCGATGGCGCCCAGCCTGTCGCGTGGAATCCCGAGGTTGGCGGCGTTGTTCGTCGCGTAAGTGAACGCCGCGCGCGCCGACTCCTTCATCACATCGCCGAGCTGGCCGGTGAGAATCAGAGACACGGGGCCACCGGGACCGACCTGAGTGGTGGCGTCTGCCTCCCGGCTTCCGTAGTACCGCCTGATCGATGCCTCGACGAACATGATATCGCCGCCCATCGGCGTGTAGTACATGCCGGTCGCAATACCGACCTCGCTCTCCGGCAACGCGTGCTCCGGATGAACGCGCGGCCTGCCGAGCAGCTCTCGCACCGCTTCGGCGTCGACCGTGTGTGTCACCTCTTCGCTCGACGCAATCTTGCGCGCGAGCTTTCGCGCCACGGCGCCGATCTGACGCTCCAGCTGTCTCACCCCACTCTCACGAGTGTAGTTCGACACCACGGACATGATGGCTTCTTCCGTGAAGGTGATGTTCTTGCCGCTCAACCCCGATTCCTCGAGCTGCCGCGGCATCAGGTACTTCTTCGCGATCTCGGCTTTTTCCTTCTCGGTGTAGCCGGCGAACTCCACGACCTCCATGCGGTCGAGCAGCGGGCCGGGAATGTTCTGCACGAAGTTCCCGGTCGCGATGAACAGCACCTCGCTCAGATCGAACGGGATGCCGAGGTAATGATCCGTGAAAGTGTCGTTCTGAGCGGGATCCAGGACTTCGAGCAGAGCGCTCGATGGATCACCCTGGTACGACGTTCCGAGCTTGTCGACTTCGTCGAGCAGGAAGACCGGGTTCTTCGTCCCGGCCTGCTTGAGTCCCTGGATGATTCTGCCCGGCATCGCGCCGACATACGTGCGACGGTGTCCGCGGATGTCCGCTTCGTCGCGGGCGCCGCCGAGTGCCACCCGGACATACTCGCGGCCAAGCGATCTTGCGATCGACTTGGCGATCGATGTCTTGCCGACGCCCGGCGGTCCGATGAAGAGAAGGATCGGACCTTTCGCCATAGCGCGCGACTTCGCCTCTACCTTGTCAGTGATAGGCCGGTCGCCGTGGTCGCCGACGGCGAGCGACGGTGTCGCATCTTCCTTGTTGGGGAAAAGACGCGCGGCCGGGACTTCGCCGGACTTCTCCACTTCGTCGGCGAGCTGGCTTGCGCGAAGCTGCCTCACGGCCAGAAACTCGAGGACGCGATCCTTCACATCCTTGAGTCCGTAGTGATCCTCTTCAAGTACAGTCTCCGCATGTCTCAGATCAAGCTGGTCGTCTGATCTCTTGTTCCACGGAAGCTCGGCGATCCACTCGAGATACGTGCGGATAACCTGCGCTTCCATCGACTCACGGCCTGATCTCTCGAGCCTTCCGAGCTCGCGCTCGACTTCGGCGCGCGCCTCTTTCGGGAGTTCCAGCTTCGCGAGCTTGTCGCGAAGCTCCGTGATCTCCTTGCTCGAGTCGTCGTCGCCGAGCTCCTTCTGGATCGCCTTGAGCTGCTCGCGCAGGTACATCTCGCGCTGCCGCTCGCCCAGCTCCTCCTGGACCTGCGACTTGATGTCTTCCTGTGCTTCCAGAAGCCCGACCTGCCGCTGCACGTGCACCAGCACGCGGCGAAGCCGTTCTTCGACGCTCAGTGTCTCCAGCAGTCCCTGCTTTTCAGGGACGGGAAGCTCGATATACCCGGCAACCAGATCGGCAAAGCGGCCCGGCTCGGTGACCGAGTCGAGAACCTGGTGAACCACTTCCTCCGGCAGGCCTCTGCGTTCGCCCAGCTCAGCCGCCCGCTCTCGCGTTTCTTTCTGTAGCGCCGTGAAGGCAGCGTCGTTTTCAGTCTGAGGAGTCATCTCCTCAGCGGGAACGGTCACCGCGCTCAGATATCCGTCCGTGGTCGAGTATTGCAGGGCGGTGGCGCGTTGCTCGCCCTGCAACAGCAGCTGTACGCCGCCGAGCCCGCGTTGAATCTGACCGATGCGCGCGATGACGCCCATCGAGTACAGAATGTCGGCCGTCGGCTCCTCGGTGTTGTCGCGCTGCGCGACAGCGAACACCAGCCGGTCGCCCTTGAGGGCTGCCTCGATCGCGCGGAGAGTTGAAGGCCTTCCAGCCGCTATCGGCTGGGTAAGCCCCGGGAAAATAACAGTCCCCCTCAAAGGGAGAACGGGTAATGTTTGACGCTGTGCCATTGTCATTCCGAAGACAAGATTCTTATTTAGATACTACTCCAGGGACCTGCTATACTGCATCTTTTGCTCACATGGTTCTACGCCAGCACGGCACGAATCGCAATGCGGCACCTGCTGAATTGACGCGGCCAAATGCCAATTAGTCCAACCGACGAGCTGGGCACACATGTGTCTCAGATCCTCTCTGCAAACTATGAGCTAGAGAGCGAAGTCGGTCG
>JBGPHO010000246.1:0-4175 GCA_041484425.1 Gemmatimonadaceae bacterium | reverse complement strand
CCTCCAGCGCCTGGACGACCTGACCGACACTGATGCCGGCTGCTTGAAGCGACTGAGGCCTCAGCTGGATCGTCATCTCGCGCTTCACGCCACCCACCAACTGCACCTGGGCGATGCCCGGAATTCCTCTCAGCTTGCTCGTGATAGCAGGATCAGCGAGCCGTGTGAGCTGCGCCGGAGTCAACGTCGGCGAAGCGATCGTCATCGACACGATCGGCTGGTCCGATGGATCGAATCGTTGCAGCACTGGCTCTTTCATCTCTAGGGGAAGGTCGGAGCGGATTCCGGAGATCGCATCGCGAATGTCCTGCGAGCCGACCTGAGGATCCTTCTCGAACAGAAACAGCGTGATGATCTGAGCGTACCCATCGCCGGCCGTGCCGTAGATCTTGTCGACGCCGGAGATTCCCTTGATCGCGTCCTCGACCGGCTTCAGGATCTCGCGCTCGACGCCCTCCGGTGATGCGCCCGGATAAGGAATGAACGTGAGCACGACCGGCTGCTGAATATCAGGAAACTCGTCGGTCTGAAGGCGCCAGAACGCGAACAGTCCGAATACGACGAGCGCCACCATCGTGACCACGGTGATCATCGGACGCTTGATCGCAAAATCTGAAATCACCATAGAATCAGCTCCCCCGACCGCTATTCGCTGCCGGACCTGCTGTCGGTGCCGAGACCCGTATGAGGGTTCCCGGAGTTATTCCCAGCGCCGCGCCCAGAAGCAGCGTGTCGCCAGATTGCAGACCCGATAATACCTCGATTGTCTCCGAAATTTTGTCCGTCAGCCCGATGTGCACCTGAACCTTCTCCACCTTTCCCTGCTTCACACGCATCACAGATGGGATCGATCCGCGCACATCAACCGCGGACTGTGGCACCACCAGCCCCATTTTCGTCGCGGTGGACATCCGCCCATTCGCGAACAGTCCGCCAACCAGCGCGTGACCCTCGTTCGGAATCGAGACGTATATGCGGACCTGGCGCGTCGTCGGATCCGCCGTTGGATTGATGCGAGTGATACGTCCCACAAATTGGCGACCCGGGTAGCCGCTGACCGTGAAATTCACCGGCACACCGATGCGGATCGATGCGAGCTGTTCAGCCGGCACTGATGCTTCGAGCCTCATGCTCGATGGATCGACGACTGTGAACAGGGCGGTACCCGGCTGGACGACATCACCCGCCGAGACGGGACGCTCGCTCACGACTCCGCTGAAAGGCGAAGTGACCGTCGTGCTCCGATAAGCTTTCTCGGCGGTTGCCAGCCTCGAGTTCGCATCTTCGAGAGCTGCCTGCGCGGCGATCGATGAGCGACGCGACTGGTCGATGTCCCGTTCGGCGATCGCGCCGGCAGCGAGAAGCTTCTCGTTTCGGGCGAGATCTTTGGCCGCCACATCTGCCGCGTTGCGCGCGGAGACGAGGCCCGCCCGCGCCGAGGTGTAAGCGTCCTGGATTCCCGACGCATCTATGCGCGCGAGCACGGTGCCGGTATTCACGGCCTGACCCTGATCCGCGTAGGTCTGGAGAACGCTGCCGGAAACCTGCGCGCGAAGCACGGCTTCACGATCAGGTTCGAGCGTCCCGGAGATTGACGGCCCGGTCATGATCGAGGCATTCGTAGCCACTGCGATGTTTTCGGGGCCCACTACCATCGTTTCCGCCTTCGCCGTCTCGGCGGCGGAAGCCTTGTCGCCTTTGCTGCACGCGTTGACCGCGGCGAGAACGGAAAGGCTCAGCAGAACTGCGGCTCTCTTTCTCATGATTTCCCGATCTTTCATATATGGCTCTCTTCTGAATGCTTACTGTGGTGGAATGCCGGTCTGCTGCTGTCCCTGCGCCTGCTGTTGCGCGGCTTGCGCCGGCTGACTGCTCTGCTGCGACTGCGTTTGCTGCGTTGCCGACTGGCTCTGAGCCTGCGTGGCTCCGGTAGTCTGAAGCGGAAGATCCGGCAATAGTGCCAGCTTTACGCGGGCGACCTGGAGATTCCTCGCTGCCAGCGCTCGATTCGTGACCGCCTGCTCGAGGAGAATTCTCGAATCGTTCAGCTCGATCTGAGTCGAGATTCCCTCCTTGTAACGCACCTCGGCGATCGTGTAGGCGCGCGCTGCCTGCTCCGCCGTTCCCTGGCTCGCCTGCCACGCCGAGCGAGCCTGGAGGAGATTGTTGATGGTCACCCGCGCGTCGAGCGCGGCGAATTCGCGGACCTGATCGTAGCGGGCCTGCGCATCACGCACGTTGGCTTCCGCCACCAGTTGATCGCCCTTGATGCGGCCACCCGTGAACAGAGGGACCTGCGACGCCACGCCGATCGTCCAGTTTGTCCGGAAACTTCCCGACTGGGGAAGCCCCGTCTGCGGGAACGCCACCTTGCCATATTGCGACGTCAGGGACAGCGTGGGAAATCTCTGCGCTTTCGCGACCTTGAGTAGTCCCCGCTGCGCGTCGATCGCCTCGGCCGCCTGCCTGACCGTTGCCCGATCGATTGCAGCCGTGTCGCTGGTAATCCCGATGCTCTCGAGAGCGGCATTTGTCGCCGCGGAATCGTCAACTGCAGTCGTCAGCTGCAAAGCAGAATCGAGCGGAAGGTTCAGGAGCTGCTTGAGCCTCAGGTACGCGACTTCGCGATCACTCTGACGCTGGATTACGATCGGCCGCTGATTCGCGCTCGAAACCTGGGCGCGCAGCAGCTCGAACTCGGAAACATTGCCGACGGTGCGGGCCAGCCTGGTCTGCTTCAGAACGTTGTCTGTCTGAACGGCGGAGGACTCGGCGAGCGCGACTAGCCTGTCGGCGAGCGCGGCGTCGAAGTACGACTGGGTCACGTCGAGCCGGAGTTGCGCGCGCTGCGCGATCAGCTCGATATCGGCCGAGCGGCGCCCCGCATTCGCGACCGCGTTCTGCGCCGCGATGCGTCCACCCGCGAAAAGGCTCTGCGAGAAGGCGAGCCCAAGATTGTACTGGTTCTTGGCGCCGAACCCGAGGCTACCGAAGGATGAAAACGGGTTCCCGCCGAGTGCGCAGCGAGACGCGTCCTCGAGGCCAGCGAGCCGGTCGGCGGTAGTCGCGGTCGCGTCGCGGAGATATTGGTCGCAGGGAGCCGGGGGCGGAGCGGGCTTCGTCGTATCGACCGCTGGCCCGGCAGCGACGGAGAACTGCGACGCCAGGGTACGGGTGTAGCTGGCCGATCCCAGAAGCTGCGGCAGCCTCTGGCTGCGCGCCTGATACTGCTGGCCTTCGGCGCGCTGGACTCCGGCGCGCGCGATACGGATCGCCTCGCTTTGCGATTCTGCGATGCGAACGGCTTCATCGAGCGAGAGCGAGCGACGCGTGCCGGTCGTGCGGACCGTCGGCAAGGTGGGTGTCGCCTGCGCAGGTAAGACCGCGGGCGTGAGTAGAGCCGCGGCGAGGGACACCTTCAGGAATCTGCCGAGCCCGAGGGCGCGGAGTTGGGTTTTTCTGGAAGACACTTTTCAGGATGAAAGTTGTTTCGATCGTTTGATCTGCTTACTTGTCGTTTTGCGAGATGCGTTTTGGACACCCAAAGCGCGAAGCAGGAACTGGGTATACATGTGCGCGGCCTTCTCTTTGGGTTGCGGATAGATCTCGGGCATCATTTCGCGTCCCATCGCGTCGGCGAAGATCGCACCCATGAGCATTGCGGCGGCCGTCTTCGGCTCGAACTTTTCGGTGACCCTCCCCTGCCGCTTGAGCGCGGCGAGGTAGTGGCATAAATCGTTCGAAGCCCGTCTCGGGACATCGCTGGCGCACTCACCCATTTCCGGTCGTTCTTCGATCTCACTCATCGTCTTACGGATAATCGAGCTCCGAAGTCTCAAGTGCTGGATGAACGACTCGCTCCACACCGTCAGCTCCCGCTCGGGGTCGGCGGGGATGTCCGGCAGGGCCGCAAAGCCAGCCGATTGAGTCAGGTGTTGCATTGCGGCGCGAATCAGCGCTTCCTTTGACCCGAACTGGCGGAATAGCGTGATCTCGTTTACACCCGCGGCATCTGCGATGCGACGTGTGGTAGAGCCGCGGAAACCGTGTTGCGCGAAGACTCCGGCAGCGGCGGCGAGGATTGCGTCCCGGTGATTCATGGGCAGGAAAACTAAGAATGGGTATCAGAGAATGCAAGTAGTCACTTACTTACACAGCCGTTTCCACGATTTGAT
>JBGPHO010000245.1:0-4202 GCA_041484425.1 Gemmatimonadaceae bacterium | reverse complement strand
CACCAACCTGAACGATCATGGCTCAGCCACGAGAGAAGTCTCGCCCCCGGCAATCCCCGAATCCCGCTGGCACACCCGCGGCGCCGTTGGCGCCGCGCTTCGCGTTTGGCTGGGCCGCGTTCGTATACGCGCTGGCCACTTTTTCACTCGGGTATCCGGCGCTGGTGGGGAAGTTCCTGGTAAACCCGGATAGCGATCAGTATATCGCGGGTTATGCCTTTCGCGAGTTCGCGGCGAGCACGCTCAGGGCAACCGGACATTTCCCGCTCTGGAATCCGTATCTCTTTGGCGGCCTGCCGTACGTCGCCGCGATGCACGGCGACATTTTCTATCCGACGTTTCTCCTGCGGATGATACTGCCCACCGACGTGGCGATGACGTGGGGCTTCATCATCCACGTTTTCCTCTCGGGTCTCTTCACCTACGGATTCCTTCGCGCGCTCGGGTACAGCTTCTACGGCGCTCTCACTGGCGGAATCGCGTACATGATGAGCGGTCAGATCGCGTCGTACGTCTCCCCGGGCCACGACGGCAAGCTCTTCGTAAGCGCACTCTTTCCTCTGGCGCTCTGGATGCTCTATCTCGGATTCAGGAAAGGAAAGAACTGGAGCTGGGGAGCGTTCGCTCTGATCGTCGGTCTCTGCGTTCTCAGTCCGCATCCGCAGCTCCTCCAGTACACGTTGCTCACCTCGGGAGCGTACTCGCTCTTCCTCGCCTTCGCCACGCTCGACGGGGTCAAGCTTCCGCGCGGCGACGCGATCAGGCGACTCGGGGCGGCGCTGCTCGCAGTGATCGTCGGCCTCGCGATTGGTGCTGTCCAGTATCTTCCTGTCCGCGAATACATGGCGTGGTCGCCAAGGGCAGGTGGGATCGACTACCGCAGCGCGACCTCATACGCGTGGCCCCCCGACGAGCTGCTGAATGCGTACCTGCCGCAGTTCTCAGGCATGCTCGACAATTACTCCGGACCAAACGGCATTCATCTTCACAGCGACTACGTCGGAGTCGTCGTTCTTATCCTCGCCGGCGCCGCATTCATCGGCCTGCGGACAGATTCCCGGCGAAAGCACATCATCTTCTGGTCCGTCGCGCTGCTCGTATCATTGCTCTGGTCGCTCGGTGGCGCGACGCCGTTCTATCGGATTCCGTACGCTATAATCCCCGGAACGAAATATTTCCGCGCGCCCGCGACGTTCTTCTTCGTTGGAACCCTCGCGATAGCGCTGTTGGCGTGCGCGGGAACCGAGCGTTTTCTCCAGCTGCGCGTCTCCCGCAGGTATCTGTTCGGCTGGGCGATCGGGGGACTGGTGATCGCGCTCCTCGCCTCCGTCGGCGCTCTCTCCAATATCGCCGAATCATTCGCCCACGAGCGACTGGTGGATCGGGTTCAAGCGAACAATTCGGCTCTCGTCCTTGGAGCCTGGCGTTCGCTGGCTTTCGTGCTGCTCGTCGGAGCACTGTGGTTCGCGATTGCGCGCGGAACGATCTCGAGCAGGATGGCGGCGTGGGCTGTCGTCGTCCTGATGGCGGTCGATCTCTGGACGGTCGAGCATGTCTATTGGATGTTTTCCGCGCCGGCAAAGGTGATCTACGCCAGTGATCCGATCATCGAGATGCTGAAGTCCGAGCCCCAGCCCGTTCGCGTGCTCCCGTTCGAGATTCGGCAACCGCAGGAACGCGACCCATCGCTCACCGGTGACGCCCTTATGTCCCACCGGATCAGAAACGTCATGGGCTACCACGGCAATCAGATTGGGCGATACAACGAGCTCGTTGGGCTCAATTCCAACGACAATCGGATCGTCTCGCCCAACGTCCTGCGGCTTACAAATACGCAATACTTCCTCACGAACATCCCGGAGCTGCCCTTCATCGGCAACACCACCCTGGTCAAGGGCCCGGTTCGCAACGCATCGGGAGATACCGTCTATCTTTACCGCCTGAATTCGGCAAATCCCTACTCCTGGGTAACCCCGATCGCGGTCAAGGCGCCCGACGAGCGAGTGCTGACGACCATTCTCAATCCCCGTTTCGAGGTTACCCGCGCGGCCCTGTTCGACACCTCGGCCAATGTCACCGTGGCGCAAGGAGTGCAATCGCTTCCAACGCCACTGGCAATAAAGACCACGGTGCGTCACTACGAACCGGGCAAGGTGCAGATCGATTTGAGCGCGCCCGCCCCAGAGGGATCTTCACTCATCGTCTCCGAGAACTACTACCCGGGATGGATCGCGTCCGTCGACGGAAAGCCGGCCCGAATCGGTCGGGCAGACTACACGATGATAGGTGTGGAGCTGCCACAGGGCGCGCGCAGCGTCGAGCTCAACTTCACGAGCCCCACGTACCAGAAGGGGAAAGGGATCACGTGGGCGGCGATAGTCCTCGGACTTCTCATGTTGGGTGCCGGAAGCTGGCGCGATCGGAGACGACTTGCCTGATCGCGCGCTGGTCATAGTCCCGACCTATAACGAGCGGTTCAACATTGCACGATTGATCCCGGCGATTCTGGCGCAGGATCCTTCGCTCGAGGTCCTGGTCGTGGACGACGGCTCTCCGGATGGAACGGGAGCGATCGTCGATGGCATCGTTGCCAACAACGCCCGGGTTCATGTGATCCATCGGGCGGAAAAGCTCGGGCTCGGAACCGCCTACATCGCCGGGTTCCGCTGGGCGCTCGAACGAAAGTACGACCTCGTATTCGAGATGGATGCCGACTTCTCCCACAATCCGGACCGGCTGCCCGAGTTCCTGGCAGCGATCAAGGAGGCCGATGTCGTACTGGGGTCGCGCTATCAGGATGGCCACGTCAACGTCGTGAACTGGCCAATGAGCAGGCTGTTTCTGAGCTACGCCGCGAACATCTACGCACGATTGGTGACCGGCCTGCCGATCTTTGACACCACCGGTGGCTTCAAGTGCTTCCGCCGGAATGTACTCGAATCGATCGACCTAGACTCCGTCAAATCCAACGGTTACGCGTTTCAGATCGAGATGTCTTACAGGGCATGGAAGCGTGGGTTCAGCCTCTTCGAAATCCCGATCATCTTCGTGGACCGCACCGAAGGGGTGAGCAAGATGTCGAAGAAGATCGTGCGCGAAGCCGTCTGGATGGTCTGGCGTCTGCGCTGGTGGAGTCTCACCGGGAGGATCTGATGGTGCCTCGGCCAGAGGGCAAGCATTTCTACAAGATGACGGGATCGGGAAACGACTTCGTCGTCTTCGACTCGACCGGGGGCGCGGCGGCGCGCCTGGAGAATGACCAGGCGATCAGATCGCTGGCTGCGCGGGGCACGGGCGTCGGGGCTGATGGAGTCGTCTTTCTCGAGAAGTCGGGAGGGGGCGACGTCAGGATGCGCTACTATAACAGCGACGGGTCTGAGGCGGCCCTCTGCGGAAACGCCAGCCTCTGCAGCACGCGTCTCGCCGTGGAGTTGGGCCTGGCGCAGGCCGGCGGGTTCCTCCTTCACACGGCGGCTGGTTCGCTCCGGGCAAGGATTCGCGACAACCTGCCCGAAGTCGATCTGGAGCCCGTCACGGATGTCCGGTCAGACGCCAAGGAGCTGGGTCTCAAACCAGGTGAGCGCCGACTCGGCTATGCGAGGGTCGGAGTACCTCACGTGGTGGTTGATATCCCCGACGTCGAGTCTGCCGACGTGATGGGGCGGGGGTTCGAGCTCAGGCATCATCGGTCACTCATCGATGGAGCCAATGTGAACTTTGTCTCCAGAAGGGCTGACGGTGAGTTCGCCTACCGCACTTTCGAGCGAGGCGTTGAGGGCGAGACACTGGCGTGCGGCACTGGTGCTGTCGCAACCGCGATCATGCTTTCAGAATGGGGTGATTCGGGAGGGGAAACGACTCTCTGGACTCGGTCCTCGCTCCCATTGACCGTGACACTCAGGCGAGACAAAAGCTCGTGGTTGCCGTCTCTCCGCGGCGAAGGCCGCATCGTCTTCGAGGGTCAGATTCGCGACCTCGACTGACAGACTGTCGCGGCAGGGTCGAGCTGCTGTTCGCTAGAGCCCAACTGAAGCGATTTCTCATGTCGAGGGTCTAACCCCGAGGCCGGCTAATCGTTCGGCGGTGTAGGAGTGGACACTATCAACTTCTCCACATCTAAAGGGCGTATGTAGTTTACATAATCTATCTTATACGCATATGTCCACAATGACCGCAATCGGGACCTAGATCTTCATTGGCTT